>NZ_JBFTMK010000097.1:0-11233 GCF_056396965.1 Pseudomonas sp. 05N434 | reverse complement strand
GGTCTACTGCCTGCGTCAGGGCTTCACCACGGAAATCGCCCTGGCGATGGTCAGTACGGTGGTGGTGGGGGATGCCTTGCTGCAATTGCCGATTGGTGCGCTGGCTGATCGCTTGTCGCGGCGTACATTGTTTACCGGCTGCGCGATGCTCTTGCTGCTGTCGAGCCTGGCGATTCCATTGCTGATCGATACGTTGCTGATCTGGCCGCTGTGGGTGTTGTTTGGCGCCAGCGCTGGCGGTCTGTTCACCTTGTCGCTGATCCTGATCGGTGAGCGTTATCGCGACGATGCGCTGGTGCGGGCCAATGCCCATATCGCGCAGCTGTGGGGGATCGGTTGCCTGATCGGGCCGTTGGCGGCCGGTGCCGGGAGCCAGTGGGTCAGCGGGCACGCCTTGCCGTTGCTGATGGCGGCGGGCGCGTTGGGGTTGGTGATTCTGGTATCGCGGCAAGGGGCGTTTGGAGTGGTTGCCGAGCCGGCCTGAGCGCTGCACAAAACCTGTGGCGAGGGAGCTTGCTCCCGCTGGGGCGCGCAGCGGCCCTAAATCATGTGCTGTCGCTTACTCAGGTGGAGCGTGGACGTCGATTTGCGACTGCTGCGCAGCCGAGCGGGAGCAAGCTCCCTCGCCACAATTTATCACCAGACTCCTGACTACAGCATTTTCTCCAGGCCAATCGTACTGCTGAACCACGAATTGAAATGCCGCCACCAGCTCCCCGGTTCCTTGGTCAATGTGTGCTGCTTACCGTCGTCTTCGGTGATCCAGACTATCTGACCCTTTTCCAGTCGCGCGTGATAGCTGAGGGCCGGGGCCATACCCTCCAGCGCCAGTTCGCGCACACGCTCGGCAAGTTCCGGGTTGTCCACCAGCACCCCGACTTCGGTGTTCCAGAGCACCGAGCGCGGGTCGAAATTGAATGAGCCGATGAAGGTTTTTTGTCGGTCGAAGATCATGGCCTTGCTGTGCAGGCTGGAATCGGAGCTTTGGTTGGATGATCCTCTGTGAAACAGGCTCGGTCCGCTGCCGCCGTTGTCCCCGGGCTGGCGGCGTAATTCGAACAGCTGCACGCCATGCTCCAGCAAGGCTTTGCGATAAGGCGCATACCCACCATGCACGGCGGGAACATCGGTGGCTTCCAGTGAGTTGGTCAGCAAACTGACCGACACCCCGGCATCGGCGCGACCGGTCAGGTACACCAGTCCCGGTTGGCCGGGTACGACGTAGGCCGAGATCATGATCAGCTCTTTGCTGACCCCGTTGAGTTCAGGCGCCAACTGGGTGGTCAGCAGCAAGTGCGGATCAGGTTCTCCGTCGGACAACACCTTGCTCGGTGCGTCCCATAGCGCCTTGTTCCAGGCCCAGATCAATTCCTGCCGCCAAACGTCCATGCGTGGATGAGTGGTGTAGGTCATCAACTGCAGATAGAGCGCGTGGTTCTGTTTGCGCGTTTCTTCCAGGGATTCGTCCAGGCGGGTCCGGGTATTTCTCAGGTCCCTGGCGCTCGGCCTGCTTGAGAGAAACTGCTCGATCGGCTTGCTCAGGGCGCTGTTCCAGTATTGGTCGAAGCTGTGTCCCAACTGCTCTGCAGCCGGGCCGACACTGAGCATGTCGATGTCGGTGAAATTCAGTTTGGGCTCGGCATCGAAATACTCAYCCCCCAGGTTGCGCCCGCCC
The DNA here is from genome assembly GCF_056396965.1 of Pseudomonas sp. 05N434. Taxonomy (NCBI): domain Bacteria; kingdom Pseudomonadati; phylum Pseudomonadota; class Gammaproteobacteria; order Pseudomonadales; family Pseudomonadaceae; genus Pseudomonas; species Pseudomonas sp. 05N434. Next base: position 9,558 of record NZ_JBFTMK010000097.1, on the reverse strand, counting down.
ACGATTRCCACGCTATTGTCCGCCACCCACAGTTTGTTGTGCATGCGGCGATGTTGCTGCGACAGGTTGAACAGCCGGCCCATGGTACGCGTCACGACGGTGCTGCGGCCCAGGTGCAGCGGGTTGAAGACGCGGATCTGAATCTTCGGATGGACAGCGAGGGTTGCGATGATCTGGTCCAGGCCATCGCTGGTGGTGTCGTCGAGCAGAATCCGCACTCGCACGCCTCGGTCGGCGGCTTTGAGCAGCTCGCTGATCAGTATCCGTGTGCTGATGCCGTCATGGACGATGTAATACTGCAAATCGAGGCTGCTTTGGGCATTTCGAATCAGCTCGGCGCGGGCGGTGAAGGCCTCGGTGCTATCGGATAGCAAGCGGAAGCCCGACTGACCCTGGTGGGGAGCGGCCTGGGCCTGGATCGAGCGGCCGAAAGCAGAGTCGGTCGCCGGCAGGGCCTGGCTCGGTTCGCGAGGGACGTGGAGCGTCGTGCAGCCACCCAGGAACGAGGCGAGTAACAGCAGAGCAAGCAGGGGCTGTCTGATTCTCACGGCGCATATTCCGGATGGTGGCGGATAGCATATGGACGCCGTATCCCGAAGAAAGGTCAGTCGGTTTCCGCCAGCAGTTTGATTGCTGTCGCACCGACCTTGCGCACAGCTTCTTCAATCTGCGGGGTCGTTTTGGCAGCGTAGTTCATCCGCAGGCAATTACGGTATTTGCCCGAGGCGGAAAAGATACTGCCCACGGCAATCTGTACGCCCTGATCATGCAGTGCACGATTGAGTTTCAGGGTGTCGAAGCCCTCCGGCAGCTCAACCCACAGCATGAAGCTGCCTTGCGGACGGCTGGCGCGGGTGCCGGCCGGGAAATRACGGGTGACCCAATCGATCATCGCGTCGCGATTGCGCTGGTATTGCATCCGCATCCGCCGCAAATGCGGTTCGAAGTGCCCGGCCTTGAGAAATTCGGCAATTGCAATCTGTGGTTGCGTCGCGGTGGAGCCGGTGCTGATGTACTTCATGTGCAGCACGCGCTCCAGATACCGGCCCGGCGCGACCCAGCCAATGCGCAGGCCCGGTGCCAGGGTCTTGGAAAAGGAACTGCAGAGCAGGACGCGGCCGTCTTCGTCGAAGGATTTGATCGTGCGCGGGCGGGGGTAGGTGTAGGCCAGTTCGCCATACACATCGTCCTCGATAATCGCCACGTCGAAACGCTGTGCGAGGTTCAACAGCGCACGTTTGCGTGACTCCGGCATGATGTAGCCCAGCGGGTTGTTACAGTTGGGGGTCAACTGTATGGCTTTGATCGGCCATTGCTCCAACGCCAGTTCCAACGCTTCGAGGCTGATGCCGGTGAGCGGGTCGGTGGGGATTTCCAGCGCTTTCATGCCCAGGCCCTTGAGGGTCTGCATGGCGCCGTGAAAGCTTGGCGAATCCACTGCGACGATGTCACCCGGTCCGCAGATGGCGCGGATGCTGGTCGACAGCGCTTCGTGGCAACCGGTAGTGATCACCAGATCGTTGGCGCTCAATTGGCAGCCGGAATCGAGCATCAGGCGGGCGATTTGTTCGCGCAGTTCGAGGGTGCCGCAGATGTTGTCGTAATACAGGCCTCGCATGTCCTGCTGGCGGCTGATACGTGCGAGGTTGCGCAGCAGCGGTTTCATGGTCGGCGAGGTGATGTCCGGCATACCGCGGCCCAACTGCACGACATCCTTGCGCGGCACGGCGCGGATCAGTTCCAGCACCTGATCCCACTGTGAAATATCCACCGGTCGTTGGGCTGGGCGGCCGACCACGGGTAGCTCTGGCAGTTCGCGGCTCACCGGTACGAAATAGCCGGATTTGGGTTTGGGCATCGCCAGGCCTACGTCTTCCAGCACTCGATAGGCCTGTTGCACCGTGCTCAGGCTGACCCCGTGCTCGACACTCAGCGCCCGCACCGAGGGTAGCCGGTCACCGGGGCGATAGAAGCCCTGTTCGATACGTGTGCCGAGCAACTCGGCGAGGTTGACGTAAAGGGTCATGGTGCAGTCTCGATGTGGGTGATTCGGTTAACCAATACAGATGGGGCAAAAATAAGCGATTCAGAGGCTGGAACAGAAAAACTGTATGGAATTAATACTGCCCTGTTGAATCTGTAATGCTTTTTGCCGTCCGCGCATCATGAAAGCTCTGGCTACCCAAGTAAACAGGAGCGACGAAAATGAACGGCTTGAGCGATGTGCGGCTGACGTTACACAGTCAGGAACTGGCGGCAGGGCAACAGAACGGCGCGCGCGAGGCAATTATGTGCAACGCACCGTCCTGCCTGGGGCGCTGGGGTCTGTTCTGGCATCGTCTGCACACGCGTAAGGCGTTGTTGGAGCTGACGCCGGAGCAACTCAAGGATGTCGGGTTGAGTCGGGAGCAGGCGCGGGAGGAGGGGCTTAAACCTTTCTGGCATCTGTGAGATGAACCGCGATCCCTTGCAGGTGCAGCCTTCGGCAGCTCCTGCAAGGGTTCAGGCCAGTTCTTTAAGACGATGCCAAAGCATTCCCAACGCCAACAACGGCGAGCGCAAATGTTTGCCGCCTGGAAAGGTAATGTGCGGCACCTTGGCAAACAGATCGAAACCACCACTGTGCTGGCCGCTGATGGCCTCAGCCAACAACTTGCCTGCCAGGTGCGTGGCGTTTACGCCATGACCAGAATAGGCCTGGGCGTAATACACATTCGGTTGCTCCTTGAGCCGGCCGATCTGCGGCAGGCGATTAGCCCCGATGCCGATCATCCCGCCCCACTGATAGTCGATTTTCACCCCGGCCAGTTGCGGGAACACCGCCAGCATCTTCGGACGCATGTATGCGGCGATGTCTTTCGGATCGCGTCCTGAATAATGGCAGGCGCCGCCGAACAGCAGGCGGCGGTCCGCCGAGAGTCGGTAATAATCCAGCGCTACCCGTTGATCGCAGACCGCCATGTTCTGCGGCAGCAGCGCGTGAGCCTGCTCTTCACTCAAGGGTTCGGTGGCGATGATGTAACTGCCGGCGGGCAGCACCTTGCCGCCAAGTTGCGGGTTGAGATCGTTGAGGTAGGCGTTGCAGCCCAGCACCAGGGTCTTGGCGCGGACCGAGCCCCGGGCGGTGTGGACCTTGACCTCGCGGCCATAATCGATGCGGGTTACAGCCGATTGCTCAAACAGTTTGGCGCCCAATTGCCGGGCTGCGGCCGCTTCGCCCAGTGCCAGGTTCAGTGGGTGCAGATGCCCGGAGCCCATGTCGATCAAACCACCGACATAGCGATCGGAACCCACCACGCTGTGCATTTCGTTGGCTTGCAGCAGACGGGTTTCGTAACGGTAACCGAGCCTGCGCAGCTCGCTGGCGTCTTCAGCGAAGCCTTCCAGGTCATGGGCCTTGTTGGCGAGGTCGCAGTAGCCCCAGGTCAGGTCGCAAGCGATCTGAAAGCGCTCGATTCGCTGTCGGACGATTTCCACCGCTTCCAGTCCCATCAGTTTCATCTGACGCACGCCGTCTGCGCCGATCACGTTGGTGAACTGATCGAGGCCATGGCCGACGCCGCGAATCAATTGCCCGCCATTACGTCCGCTGGCGCCCCAACCGATCTTGTGCGCTTCAAGGAGCACCACGCGCAAGCCTCGTTCAGCCAGTTCCAGCGCGGTGTTCAGCCCCGAGAACCCGCCGCCCACCACGCACACGTCTGCAACCAGCTCACCTGTGAGTGTTGGAAGGTCGGGTTGCGGCAGGCTGCTGGCGGCGTAATAAGAGGCGACGTGCCGGTGGTTAGGGGCAGGTTGCTGAACGGGGGCGTTCATGGACGTCATCCTGATGCGTGTGTTTGAAAAAGTTGACGGAGCATAAGCCGCCCCTTCGGATACGGGCAACATTGGTCGGTTGGCGCTGTCTGGATTGGGGCTTTTGCGTCAGAATCCCGGTCTATTCCGCATTCGGGTCACCGCTTCGATGAGCTGCAACAGTCAGAAAATTCGCGCGCTGCGCCAGCAGATTCCCACCTTCGAGTGCGTGCCCGGCTGCCATGATTGCTGTGGGCCGGTCACCACCTCGCCCGAAGAAATGTCCCGCCTGCCGCGCAAGACCCGGGCCGAGCAGGACGCGGCGATGGACGAACTCAATTGCGTCCATCTGGGGCCCAACGGCTGCACGGTGTATGACGAGCGCCCATTGATCTGCCGTCTGTTCGGTACCACCAAGACATTGCCATGCCCCAATGGACGGCGGCCAGTGGAGCTGATTCACCCGCGGGTCGAGAAGCAGATCCACGAATACATGGCCAGTACCCGGCAGGTGTTGGTGTAGGGCTCAATCCGGAATCGGCAGACTCAAACTCTCTTTCACTTCTTCCATCACGATATAGCTCTTGGATTCGCGCACATGCGGCAACTTGAGCAGGATGTCGCCCAGCAATTTGCGGTACGAGGCCATTTCGGAAATCCGCGCTTTCACCAGGTAATCGAAGTCCCCTGACACCAAATGGCATTCAAGTACGTGGGGCAGTTTCAGCACCGCGCGTCGGAACTCTTCGAAAGTATCGCCGGATTTGTAGTCGAGACTGATCTCGACGAACACCAACAGACTACCCTTCAGGTGCTGCGGATTCAGCCGGGCGTTGTAGCCCATGATGATCCCTTCGCGCTCCAGGCGCCGTACCCGTTCAGTGCAGGGGGTGGTGGAGAGGCCGACCTTTTCCCCCAGTTCGGTGAAGGAGATACGCCCGTCCGCTTGCAGAATCCGCAGGATGTTGCGGTCGATCTTGTCCAGCTCACGTTTGGTCTGAGTGTTGGTCCGCATAGGGGATGCGCCTCCGTGAAAAGGGTTTTTGCCGAGAATTGTCGCCAAATATAAGCACTTATATAGTGAAAAACACTGGCTAATCTTTTTTAAACTGCCCACATCTTCGGTCTGCACAATAAACGTCAGCGGTAAGCCGCGATGAGGGATATGAAAATGCGCGTTCTGGTCTTGGGTAGCGGCGTCATCGGTACCGCCAGTGCCTATTATCTGGCACGAGCCGGCTTTGAAGTGACGGTCGTGGACCGTCAGCCAGCGCCGGCCATGGAAACCAGTTTCGCCAACGCCGGGCAGGTTTCGCCGGGTTATGCCTCACCGTGGGCCGCACCGGGCGTGCCGCTCAAAGCCATCAAGTGGCTGTTGCAGCGTCACGCGCCATTGGCGATCAAGGCCACTGCCAATATCGACCAATACCTGTGGATGGCGCAGATGCTGCGCAACTGCACCGCCAGCCGTTACGCGGTGAACAAAGAGCGCATGGTGCGTCTGTCCGAGTACAGCCGCGACTGCCTCGACGAATTGCGCGCCGAAACCGGCATTGCCTACGAAGGCCGTAGCCTGGGGACTACCCAGCTGTTCCGCACCCAGGCGCAGCTCGATGGCGCCGCCAAAGACATCGCCGTGCTGAAAGAGTCCGGTGTGCCGTTCGAACTGCTCGACCGTGCCGGCATTGCCCGGGTCGAACCGGCCCTGGCCAGCGTCACCGACATCCTCGCCGGTGCCTTGCGCCTGCCGAACGACCAGACCGGCGACTGCCAGATATTCACCACCCGCCTGGCCGAAATGGCCGTGAAACTGGGTGTGGAGTTCCGTTTCGGCCAGGACATCCAGCGCCTCGACTTCGCCGGTGATCGCATCAACGGTGTGTGGATCGATGGCAAGCTGGAAACCGCCGACCGTTACGTGCTGGCCCTCGGCAGTTACTCGCCGCAGTTGCTCAAGCCGCTGGGCATCAAGGCCCCGGTGTACCCACTCAAGGGTTACTCGCTGACCGTGCCGATCACTAACCCGGCGATGGCCCCGACGTCGACCATTCTCGATGAGACCTACAAGGTCGCGATCACCCGCTTCGACAACCGCATCCGCGTCGGCGGCATGGCTGAAATCGCCGGTTTTGACCTGTCGTTGAACCCGCGCCGGCGCGAAACCCTGGAGATGATCGTCAACGACCTTTATCCTCAGGGCGGCAATCTGCCCGAAGCGAGTTTCTGGACTGGCCTGCGTCCGACCACTCCGGACGGCACGCCGATTGTCGGTGCCACACCGTTCAAAAACCTGTTCTTGAATACGGGCCACGGTACGCTCGGCTGGACCATGGCTTGTGGGTCCGGTCGTTTGCTGGCTGACCTGATGGCCAAGAGAACGCCGCAGATCAGCGCCGAAGGCCTCGATATTTCCCGTTATGGCAACACACTTAAGGAGCCTGCAAAACATGTCAATCCAGCGCCAGCTCACCAATGAGCGCATGAGCCAGATCGTTGTCCATAACGGTACTGTGTATCTGGCAGGACAGGTCGGCGACGACATGAGCGCCGGGATTGAACAGCAGACCCGTGAAGCCCTCGCCAACATCGAGCGTTTGCTGGATCTGGCCGGGACGGACAAGAACCGTCTGCTGTCGGTGACCATTTACCTGAAAGACATCGACGCGCACTTCGCAGGCATGAATTCGGTGTGGGACCAGTGGCTGCCAAAAGGCGTCGCGCCGGCCCGTGCCACGGTCGAATCGAAGCTGTGCGAACCGCAAATCCTGGTCGAGCTGTCGGTCGTTGCCGCGCTGCCATAAACGCTCTGCCATAAATCAAGTCACAAAGATCCCTCTCCCGGCGCTGTTGGTGGTTCACGCTGTCAGCCAGCGCCGGTTTTTTTCCCAATGACCGACTAGAAGTCTGCCGCCATGCGTCCTGCCCGTGCCCTGATCGACCTTCAAGCCCTGCGTCACAACTACCGGATTGCCCGTGAAGTCACGGGTGCCCGTGCCCTCGCGGTGATCAAGGCCGATGCCTATGGCCATGGCGCGGTACGTTGCGCCCAGGCGCTGGAAGCCGAGGCGGACGGCTTTGCCGTGGCGTGTATCGAAGAGGCCCTGGAGCTGCGCGCCGCTGGTATTCGTGCGCCGGTGTTGCTGCTGGAAGGTTTTTTCGAAGCCGATGAGTTGGCGCTGATCGTCGAGCATGACTTCTGGTGTGTGGTGCATTCGTTGTGGCAACTCGAAGCCATCGAAAAAGCCACGCTGAGCAAACCGATTACGGTGTGGCTCAAGCTCGACTCCGGCATGCATCGGGTTGGCCTGCATCCAGCGGATTACCAGGCAGCCTATCAACGGCTGCTGGCCAGCGGCCAAGTGGCGAAGATCGTGTTGATGAGTCACTTCGCCCGCGCCGATGAACTGCACTGCCACGCCAGCGTCGATCAGGTCGCGGTATTCGAAGCGGCGCGTAAGGGTTTGGCGGCCGAAATCAGCCTGCGTAACTCGCCGGCGGTGCTTGGTTGGCCGCAGATTCCGAGCGATTGGGTGCGCCCGGGCATCATGCTCTACGGCGCGACGCCGTTCGAAGAGGCCAATGCCGTGGCGTCTCGCCTGCAACCGGTGATGACCCTGGAATCGAAGGTGATTTGCGTGCGTGAACTGCCGGCCGGCGAGCCGATTGGTTACGGCGCGAAATTCGTCACCCCCAAGCCGATGCGTGTGGGTGTGGTGGCGATGGGGTATGCCGATGGTTATCCGCGTCAGGCTCCGAGCGGCACGCCGGTGCTGGTGGCCGGGCAGCGCAGTCAATTGCTGGGGCGGGTATCGATGGACATGCTCTGCGTCGACCTGACCGACGTGCCGCAAGCCGGCCTCGGTTCGCCCGTCGAGCTATGGGGTAAAAATATCCTCGCCAGTGATGTCGCGACAGCCGCCGACACGATTCCTTATCAGATCTTCTGCAACCTGCGTCGGGTTCCGCTGCTCTATTCCGGGGCCTGACAAACAGCGCTCCCGACCGAAAGTCGCTTCGCCAGGCTGGATTCAGGCGCAAGTGTTGTAAATACTGAACGCTGTCGCCATGATAACGCTCAATATTCTTGCAACCTGAATCCCTGGAGGCTCCAGCATTGGACGTCGGTGAACGACTGCAATCGATCCGTAAGCTCAAAGGTCTTTCCCAGCGTGAGCTCGCCAAACGCGCGGGTGTTACCAACAGCACCATATCGATGATCGAGAAGAACAGCGTCAGCCCCTCGATCAGTTCGCTGAGGAAGGTACTGGGCGGGATTCCCATGTCCATGGTCGAGTTCTTTTCCGAAGAAATCCTGCAGGAAAAGCCGACTCAGATCGTCTACAAGGCCCACGAGCTGATCGATATTTCCGATGGCGCAGTGACCATGAAGCTCGTCGGTCGGGCTCACCCGAGCCGGGCTATCGCGTTCCTCAACGAAATCTACCCGCCAGGCGCCGACACCGGCGAGGAGATGCTCACCCACGAGGGCGAGGAAACCGGGATCCTGGTGGAGGGTCGGCTGGAACTGGTGGTAGGGCTCGAAACATTTGTGCTCGAGGCCGGCGACAGCTACTACTTTGAAAGTACCAAGCCGCACCGTTTCCGGAATCCGTTCGATGCCCCGGCGCGACTAATCAGCGCAGCCACTCCAGCGAATTTCTAAGAGGCACGGCGTCGTGCCCGGATTGCGCAGACGCCCATGCTGTATTCCCGCCTTGTGATAAGACCCCTTCGACTTTGGGGTTGTTTCAGTGTGGCGGGCTTACCGCTATACTTGCGCCCGCCTGCGAACCGTGGCCGCAGGCGTGACTAGCCACCATTGAGGGTGTACGCGTGAACCTAATTATGAAAATGCTGGCCGCACCAGCAACCGTATTGGCCCTTTGGGCAGTCAGCGCACAAGCTGCGACCAACGACGATATCGCTAAACGTCTTGAACCAGTCGGCCAAGTCTGTGTGCAGGGTAAAGAATGCAAGGGGATGGAAGTCGCTGCTTCGGTTGGCGGCGGTGCGTCCAAAACGCCTGACGAAATTATTGCCAAACACTGCAATGCTTGCCATGGCACCGGCCTGTTGGGCGCACCGAAGATCGGTGATGCCGCAGACTGGAAAAAACGTGCCGATAAAGAAGGCGGCACCGCTGCTGGCTTGGCGAAGGTAGCGTTGAGCGGGCTCAATGCGATGCCACCAAAAGGCACATGCAGTGACTGCGAACTGAAAGACCTTGAAGGCGCCATCCAGAAGATGTCTGGCCTGAAATAAGCCTGTTTTCAACGAAAAGCCGCTTGCGAGCGGCTTTTTTGTGCCTGCGATTTGCCTGAGGCTATTCTTTGCAGCAAAGACCCGGCAAGCTCGGTTCAACCCAATTCATGGGTTGGGCGGGAGGATCAGATGGTGCAGTTGTGTTCTATCGAGCAGGCGGTCGATGACGTTCTGGCACGGTTGCCGGCGCATATCCATATGGGCCTGCCGCTGGGGCTGGGCAAACCCAACCACTTCGTCAACGCGCTGTATCAACGCATTGCGCAACTGCCCGAGCGGCAGCTGACGGTCTACACCGCCCTGTGTCTCGGTCGTCCGCCCTTGGGTGATGGCTTGCAAAAGCGCTTCCTCGAACCCTTCATCGAGCGGGTGTTCGGCGATTACCCGGAACTGGATTTCCTCGCCGACCTGCATCGCGACAGCCTGCCGAACAACATCCACATTCATCAGTTTTTCATGCAACCGGGCAGCCTGCTGAACAGCGCCCCGGCCCAGCAGGAT
>NZ_JBFTMK010000096.1:0-17202 GCF_056396965.1 Pseudomonas sp. 05N434 | reverse complement strand
GAATACGGCCTGAAGTTGAAGGACGCTCTGGGCTCCAGTAAAGCCGCGCACGAAACCCTGGCGGCTCAGGCAGAAAGCAGCAAGGCCTCCCTGAAAAAGGCCAGTGAACTGTTCGAAGAACAGGTGGTGATGGCCGACACCCTCGATGCGCCGTGGCAGGCCTTTTTCGATCAGGTCACGGGCCTGATGGACCAGACCTATCAACTCAACGAAGCCACCCTGAAGTTTCTCGGCACCCAGTTGCAGCAGCGGCTGGAGCAGCACCGTACCCACATGGTGTTGCAGGCGGTGGCGCTGGCGCTGGTGTTTGTGTTGATTTTTTACCTCTATGGCGGGTTCTACGCTTCGACTCGCACCACCCTCAAGCGTCTGGGCGCAGTGATGGACAAGGTGGCGGCCGGTGACATGACCGTGACCTTCAGCGCCAACAGCTGCGACGAGCTGGGCGAGTTGGGTGAGGTGTTCACCGGTACCGTGAAGAAAATCCATGACCTGATCGAGCGAGTGGGGCAGACCGTCAGCGAGGTCGAGCGCCAGGCCGGGCAGGTCGAAAGCGTGTCCGCCCAGAGCAACCAGGCGGTAGCGGGGCAGCGTACACAGATCGAACAGGTCGCCACCGCGATGAACCAGATGTCGGCCACTTCCCAGGAGGTGGCGCGCAGTGCCTCTGCGGCCGTCAGCAGTGCCCACAGCGTCAATGACGAGACCGTCAGCGGTCGCGGATTGGTGGAGTCCCAGCAGGGCAGCATCGCTGCACTGGCCAGCGAAATCGATCAGTCGGTGCGGGTGATCAATCAACTGGCCAGCGACAGTCAGTCCATCAGTCGTGTGCTGGAGGTGATCAAAAGCATTGCCGAACAGACCAACCTGCTGGCCCTCAACGCCGCCATTGAAGCCGCCCGCGCGGGCGAGCAGGGCCGGGGTTTTGCGGTGGTGGCGGATGAGGTGCGGACCCTGGCCAAGCGCACCCAGCAATCGACCGAAGAAATCGAGCAGATGATCACCAAGTTGCACAGCGGTGTCGGTGCGGCGGTCAAGGCAATGGGCACCAGCCATCAGATGGCCAATGGCACCGTCGGGCAGTCGGAAAAGGTTCAGCAGGCGCTGGAAAACATCCTCGGCGCCGTCGGCATGATCGTCGACCAGAACCAGCAGATTGCCGCTGCGGTAGAGCAGCAGACCGCTGTGGCCCACGACATCGACCAGAACATCGTCGAGATCAACCGCGCCGGCGAGCGCACCGCCGAAGGCGCGCACCAGACCGAGAATGCGAGCCGAGCGCTGTCGGCGCAGGTGGTGGAGCTCAAGCAGTTGATCAGTGCGTTCCGGGTTTGATGCCACGAAGCAGATCAAATGTGGGAATCAACGGATTACCAGTTGAACAGCTCACAGGCGTTGGCCGTGCTGGCGGCGGCCAGTTGTTCGGGGCTGATCGTCATGAGGGTGGCAAGTGCCTCACAGATCTCCGGCAAATGGGCCGGGCTGTTGCGTTGGCCGGGGAACATGGCGGGGGCCATGTCCGGTGAGTCGGTTTCCAGTACCACCGATTCAAGGGGCAAACCGGCAATCACCCGGTGCATGCGCAAGGCTTGTGGCCAGGTCGCGGCGCCGCCGAGGCCGAGTTTGAAACCGAGCTTGATGTATTCGCGAGCCTCTTCCTGGCTGCCGGCGAAGGCATGAATGATCCCCGCCCGTTTCAAGCGAAACCGTTTGAGTGTGGCGATCACCGCTGCGTGGCTGCGTCGCACATGAATCAATGCTGGAAGATTGAAGTCCGCCGCCAGTTGCAGTTGGGCGTCGAACAGCGATTGCTGACGTTCACGATCCAGAGTTTCGATGAAGTAATCCAGACCGATCTCGCCCACCGCGCATAGCTGGCGATGGCCCGCTAACCGCGTCAGCCAGTCACCGAGTTCGGTCAAATCTTCAGGGCGATGGTCATCCAGATACACCGGGTGCAAACCAAACGCCGCGTGCAGATCGGGATCGCTTTGCACCAGCTCCCAGACCCGCTGCCAATTGGCCTGATACACCCCCAGCACCACCATCCGCCGCACGCCGAGGGCGCGGCTCTCGGCCAGCAGCGCCTGACGATCCGGGTCGAAGTCCGGAAAGTCCAGGTGAGTGTGGGTGTCGATCAGTTCCACGGTTCAGTCCTGAAGAATACGCTGCTTGAACGTCCGCGCGATGGCCTGCACGCCGGGCTGGTAATCGGCCTGTTCGATGGCGGTCACTGCCAGTTCCAGGGCTTTGTCGGCGATCAGTTGATGCTGCTGGGCCATGGCGTTGACCGGCAGCGGCAGGAAGTCCAGCAACTGCGTATCACCAAAGGTGCCCAGGCGCAGCGGGCGGCTTTTCAGCGGGAAATCGTGCAAGGCATCGAACACGCCCTGAAGCAGCACGTAGGAGGTGGTCACCAGCGCATCCGGCAAATGGCCCAGGCGTTGGATCAATTCTTCCATCAGTTGTTTGCCGCACTCACGGCTGAACGACTCGCCGTGCTCGATCAGCGCCTCGCCTTTGAAACCGTTCAGCGCTTCCTTGAAGCCCGCTGCCCGCTCCTGGCTGATACTCAATTCAGGGCGTGCGCCGAGCAGCGCGATCTGTTTTGGCAGCGGGGTCAGCAGGCTGCGGGTCAGGTGCAGGCTGGCTTCGCGATCATCGCTGATCACCGAGCAGAAATGCTCGGGCTCCATCACCCGGTCGATGGCGATGATCGGAATGCCTTTGGCCTGCAACTGGCGATAACTGTCGTCACCGGCCGGCAGGCAACTGGCGACGATCAGCGCATCGCAGCGGCGGGCACGGAACAGTTGCAGCAATTGCCGTTCGCTGTCCGGCGCATCGTCGGAGCTGGCGATCAGCAGCTGATAGCCGCGCGCCCGGGCGCCTTGTTCCAGCAGTTTGGCGATTCGCGCGTAACTGGGGTTTTCCAGGTCCGGCAGAATGAAGCCCAGGGTGCGGGTGTGCCGACTGCGCAGCCCGGCGGCCTGCGGGTTGGGCGTGAAGCCATGTTGTTCGACCACTGCCCGCACGCGCTCGACAGTGGCGCTGCTGATGCGTTGCTGTTCGGCCTTGCCATTGATGACGTAACTGGCGGTGGTCACGGAGACACCAGCCAATTGTGCAATATCACTGAGTTTCAACCCGGTATTCCTTGTTTTTAGAGCGTGCCCCGACATTTTCGCCAATCCTACCCGATTGAGGCAGGCGACCATTGTCGCAGCACATCCGATAATTGGACTTCAAGGATGAGACATTATCGAGTAACGTGCCTAAGATTCTAGATTAAACGTTTCAGCAGGCGTATTTTCTACGTTATAGGTCGCTTTGGCCGGTTCTGCCGCGAAACCGCCAAAACTGCGTCTGAAAAGGTGTTCTCAAAACGCCTAAGCTGAATCAATCAAAACAATACCTGGCGTCACACGGCGCCAAAAAGGAGAAAGCATGCTCGAGCTCACCATAGAGCAGATATCCATGGGCCAGTCGGCTGTGGATAAAGCCACCGCCTTGCAATTGCTCGCTGACCGACTCGTGACCGATGGCCTGGTGGCCGACGGTTACCTCGCAGGCTTGCAGGCCCGGGAAGCCCAGGGCTCGACCTTTCTCGGCCAAGGTATTGCCATCCCCCATGGCACTCCCGAAACCCGCGATCAGGTATTCGCCACTGGCGTGCGGCTGATGCAGTTTCCTGACGGAGTGGACTGGGGCAATGGCCAGATCGTTTATCTGGCCATCGGTATCGCCGCCAAATCCGATGAACACCTGCGCCTGCTGCAACTGCTGACCCGTGCCCTCGGTGAAACCGACCTGGGCCAGGCCCTGCGTCGCGCCAGTTCCGCCGAAGCCTTGTTGAAATTGCTGCAAGGCGCGCCACAAGAGCTGGCACTGGACGCACAGATGATCGGCCTCGGTGTGTCCGCCGATGACTTCGAAGAGCTGGTTTGGCGCGGTGCCCGTTTGCTGCGTCAGGCCGATTGCGTGAGCAACGGTTTTGCCGGCGTCTTGCAGCAGGTCGAAGCRCTGCCGCTGGGCGATGGCCTGTGGTGGCTGCACAGCGAACAAACGGTGAAGCGTCCCGGCCTGGCGTTCGTTACCCCGGACAAACCCATCCGCTACCTCGGTCAGCCGCTGAGCGGGCTGTTCTGCCTGGCCAGCCTCGGTGAAGCCCATCAGGCGCTGCTCGAACGTCTTTGCGCGTTGCTGATTGAAGGTCGCGGCCATGAATTGGGCCGTGCCACCAGTAGCCGCGCGGTGCTGGAGGTCCTTGGCGGTGAAGTGCCGGCGGACTGGCCGAGCGCACGCATTGCCCTGGCCAACGCCCACGGTTTGCATGCGCGCCCGGCGAAGATCCTCGCGCAACTGGCGAAAAGTTTTGAAGGCGAGATCCGTATACGCATCGTCGATGGTCACGACAGCGCGGTGTCGGTGAAGAGTTTGAGCAAACTGCTCAGCCTTGGCGCCCGTCGCGGTCAGGTGCTGGAACTCATCGCCGAACCGGTCATCGCCGCCGACGCCTTGCCGGCCTTGCTGGCGGCCATCGAAGAAGGCCTCGGTGAAGAAGTCGAGCCGCTGCCCGTGGTAAGCCAGCAGCGCGAAGTGCTCGTGGAGGTGGAGGTCGCCGAAACACTGCTCGCGCCAGCGTCCGGCAGCCTGATTCAGGCGATTGCCGCGGCACCGGGGATCGCCATCGGCCCGGCGCATATTCAAGTGCTGCAAGTCATCGATTACCCGCTGCGCGGTGAGTCCGCGGCCATCGAGCGCGAGCGTCTCAAGCAAGCGCTGGCCGATGTGCGTCGTGACATCGAAGGCCTGATCGAGCGCAGCAAGGCCAAAGCGATTCGCGAGATTTTCATCACCCATCAGGAAATGCTCGACGATCCGGAATTGACCGACGAAGTCGAAACCCGCCTCAAGCAAGGTGAAAGCGCCGAAGCGGCGTGGATGACGGTGATCGAAGCCGCCGCCAAACAACAGGAAGCGCTGCAGGACGCGTTGCTCGCCGAACGTGCCGCCGACTTGCGCGACATTGGCCGTCGGGTGCTGGCGCATTTGTGTGGCGTCGAAACGCCTGCGGAGCCTGCGCAACCGTACATTCTGGTGATGGACGAAGTCGGCCCGTCGGATGTGGCGCGTCTTGATCCGACGCGCGTCGCCGGCATTCTCACCGCTCGCGGTGGTGCCACGGCCCACAGTGCGATTGTCGCCCGGGCCCTGGGTATTCCGGCACTGGTGGGCGCCGGCGCCGCCGTGTTGCTGCTGAAACCGGGCACGCCGCTGTTGATCGATGGCCAACGCGGCCGCCTGCACGTGGACGCCGATGCCGCGACCTTGCAGCGCGCCACCGAAGAGCGCGACACCCGCGAACTGCGCCTCAAAGCCGCCGCCGAACAACGCCATCAACCGGCGCTGACCACCGACGGCCACCCCGTGGAAGTGTTCGCCAATATCGGTGAAAGCGCTGGCGTCACCAGCGCGGTGGAGCAGGGCGCCGAAGGCATTGGCCTGTTGCGCACCGAACTGATTTTCATGGCTCATTCACAAGCACCGGACGAGGCCACCCAGGAAGTCGAATACCGTCGTGTACTCGATGGCCTGGCCGGGCGACCGCTGGTGGTGCGCACCCTCGACGTCGGTGGCGACAAACCGCTGCCGTACTGGCCGATCGCCAAAGAAGAGAACCCGTTCCTCGGTGTGCGTGGCATTCGCCTGACCCTGCAACGTCCGCAGGTCATGGAAGCGCAATTGCGCGCCTTGCTGCGTGCGGCGGATAACCGTCCCTTGCGGATCATGTTCCCGATGGTCGGCAGCGTCGATGAGTGGCGCCAGGCTCGGGACATGACCGAACGTCTGCGTCTGGAAATCCCGGTCGCCGATCTGCAACTGGGGATCATGATCGAAGTGCCGTCGGCCGCCTTGCTGGGCCTGGGTGTGGATGAGTTGAGCGTGTCGGGCCGCAGCATTGCCGAGGTCAAGGCGCGCATTCGCGAACTCAGCCTGACCCAGACTCAAACCCTTGCCCAACAGGCCCTGGCCGTGGGCAGCGCGAACGAAGTCCGCGCATTAGTGGAGGCGCTGTAATGGCCAAGATCTTAACCCTGACCCTCAACCCGGCGCTGGACCTTACCGTTCAATTGCCGATGCTTGTGCCCGGTCAGGTCAATCGCAGCGACGAAATGCACACCCACGCCGCCGGCAAAGGGGTGAACGTGGCGCAGGTGCTGGCCGACCTCGGGCATCAGCTGACTGTCAGCGGGTTTCTCGGGGAAGATAACCTTCAGGCGTTCGAAACCCTGTTCGCCAAACGCGGCTTCACCGACGCGTTTATCCGCGTCCCCGGCGAGACCCGCAGCAATATCAAACTGGCGGAAAACGATGGGCGCATCACCGATATCAACGGCCCGGGGCCGCGGGTCAGTGAAGCGGCGCAGCAGGCTTTGCTTGATCGGCTCGACCAGATTGCACCAGGGCATGACGCCGTCGTGGTGGCCGGCAGTTTGCCCCGTGGCGTGAGTGCTCAATGGTTGCGGGAGTTGATCCTGCGCTTGAAAAAACGCGGCTTGAACGTTGCGCTCGACACCAGCGGTGAAGCCTTGCGCGCCGGCCTGTCGGCTGGCCCGTGGCTGATCAAGCCCAACACTGAAGAGCTGGCTGAAGCACTGGATTGCGAAGTGGTTTCCGTGGGCGCCCAAGCCGAGGCCGCAAGCCGTTTGCACGCTCATGGCATCGAGCACGTGGTGATTTCCCACGGTGCCGACGGGGTGAACTGGTTCAGTGTCGGCTCGGCGATGCATGCCACACCGCCCAAGGTCAGCGTGGTCAGCACCGTCGGTGCGGGGGATTCGCTGCTGGCGGGCATGCTGCACGGTTTGCTCAGTGCCGATACGCCTGAACAGACCTTGCGCACCGCCACTGCGATTGCAGCCATGGCCGTCACCCAGATCGGTTTTGGCATCGGCGACGCCGCGCAACTGGCGCAGCTCGAACAGGGCGTGCGCGTGCGCCCCCTGACAGAACAATAAGAGGGTTTGCAATGAAATTAGCCATTGTTACGGCCTGCCCGAACGGCATGGTCACCAGTGTGCTGTGTGCTCGTCTGCTCGATGCAGCGGCCCAGCGTCAGGGCTGGAGCACCAGTGTCGAAGTCGTGGATGCAGCCCATCCGGAACGTCAATTGTCGGCGGCGATCATCGAGGCCGCCGAGTGGGTGTTGCTGGTCACCAGCGCGCCGGTGGATATGTCGCGGTTTATCGGCAAACGGGTGTTCCAGAGCACCCCGGCCCAGGCTCTGCAAGATGTCGAAGCGGTGCTGCGCCGTGGGGTAGAGGAAGCCGAGGTTTACGTCGCGCCCGCAGCCACCGCTGAACCTGCCGCGGTTGCTAAACAGGCGCCACGCCTGGTGGCCGTCACCGCGTGCCCGACCGGTGTCGCCCACACCTTCATGGCCGCCGAAGCCTTGCAGCAAGCGGCCAAGCGTCTGGGTTACGACCTGCAAGTGGAAACCCAGGGCTCGGTCGGCGCACGCAATCCGCTTAGTGCAGAGGCGATTGCCAATGCCGACGTGGTGCTGCTGGCGGCAGACATCGAAGTTGCCACCGAGCGTTTCGCCGGCAAGAAAATCTACCGCTGCGGCACAGGCATCGCCCTGAAACAGGCCGAAGCGACGCTGAACAAAGCCCTGGCCGAAGGCAAGCAGGAAAGCGCTGCGACCGGCGCCAAAGGCCCGGCCAAGCAAGAGAAGACCGGTATCTACAAACACCTGCTGACCGGTGTCTCGTACATGTTGCCGATGGTGGTGGCGGGCGGTCTGATGATTGCCTTGTCCTTCGTGTTCGGCATCACCGCGTTCAAGGAGCAAGGCACGCTCGCGGCGGCGCTGATGCAGATCGGCGGCGAGAGCGCGTTCAAACTGATGGTGCCGCTGCTGGCGGGTTATATCGCCTACTCGATCGCTGACCGTCCGGGCCTGGCGCCGGGGATGATCGGTGGTTTGCTGGCGAGCACGCTCGGTGCCGGTTTCATCGGCGGGATCATTGCTGGTTTTATCGCCGGCTATGCGGCCCAGGCGATCAACCGTTATGCGCGCTTGCCGCAAAGTCTTGAGGCGCTGAAGCCGATCCTGATCATTCCGTTGCTGGCGAGCCTGTTTACCGGTCTGGTGATGATCTACGTGGTTGGCAAACCGGTGGCCGGGATGCTTGCGGGGCTTACCCATTTCCTCGACAGCATGGGCACCACCAACGCAATTCTGCTCGGTGTGCTGCTGGGCGGCATGATGTGCGTCGACCTTGGTGGGCCGATCAACAAGGCGGCTTACGCGTTTTCGGTGGGGCTGCTGGCATCGCAGAGTTATGCACCGATGGCCGCGACCATGGCCGCCGGCATGGTGCCGCCGATTGGCCTGGGCATCGCCACGTTGATTGCCCGGCGCAAGTTCGCCCAGACGGAACGCGAGGCCGGTAAAGCGGCGCTGGTGCTGGGGCTGTGCTTTATCTCCGAAGGGGCGATTCCGTTCGCGGCCAAAGACCCGCTGCGGGTGATTCCGGCGAGCATCGCCGGCGGTGCGCTGACCGGCGCGTTGTCGATGTACTTCGGCTGCAAACTCATGGCGCCGCACGGTGGATTGTTTGTGATGCTGATTCCGAATGCGATCAACCATGCGCTGTTGTATCTGCTGGCGATCGTGGCCGGGAGTCTGCTGACGGCGGTGGTGTATTCGGTGCTCAAGCGACCGGAAACAGTGGAACTGGCGCTGGAGCCGGCTAACGCTTAACAGCCAAAGATCGCAGCCTTTGGCAGCTCCCGGCCAGAACAGTGTTCGACCGCGATATGGCGGCGTACATCGAGCCTGGAGCTGCTGGAGGGTGCGATCTTTTTTGTGTCATACCTGATTCATGCGGCCATGCTTTAGTTTTCCTTTTTCAGGGAGAGCACCATGAGCGAATTCGACCTCGGCCGCCGTCGTGTCATACAAGCTGTCGGAGCCGGGCTGTTGCTGCCCGGCCTGGCGCCGGCGGTGATTGCATCGGTCAAGGATCGGCCGCAACTCACCGATGGTGTGCAGTCCGGCGACCTGTTGGGCGACCGGGCGATGATCTGGAGCCGTAGCGATCGTGCGGCGCGGATGGTGGTGGAATGGGACACGCGCAGCCTGTTCAGCAACCCTCGTCGATTCGTCTCGCCATTGGCCGATGCCGGCACCGATTTCACCGCTCGGGTCGAACTCACCGGCCTGCCTGCCGATCAGGCAATTTTCTACCGCGTGACGTTCGAAGACGCTCAGAGCGGTGTCGCCAGCGAACCGTGGTTCGGCCATCTGCGCAGTGTGCCCAGCGCTCGGCGGAATATTCGTTTCGTCTGGAGTGGCGACACGGTTGGCCAAGGCTTCGGCATCAACCCGGACATCGGCGGTATGCGCATCTACGAAGCCATGCGTCTGCGCCTGCCGGATTTTTTTATCCACAGCGGCGACACCATCTACGCTGATGGCCCGGTGCCGGCGCAACTGACCACCGAAAGCGGCCGGGTGTGGCGCAACGTCACCAGCGAAGCCAAGAGCAAAGTCGCCGAAACCCTCGACGAGTATCGCGGCAATTACCGCTACAACCTGATGGACGAAAACGTCCGTCGTTTCAACGCCGAAGTGCCGCAGATCTGGCAGTGGGACGACCACGAAGTGGTGAACAACTGGTCGCCGGGCAAGCAACTGGATGATCGCTACAAGAGCAAAGATATCCACAGCCTGGTGGGCCGCGCACGGCAGGCCTGGCTGGAATATGCGCCGATGCGTTTGCAGAGCGCCGACGGTGGCGGGCGGATTTATCGCAAGCTGAGTTATGGGCCGATGCTCGATGTGTTCGTGCTCGACATGCGCAGCTACCGGGGTGCCAATGACGACAACCTTGGTGCCGCCAAACCGTTCCTCGGTCGAGAGCAATTGGATTGGCTCAAACGTGAATTGAAAGGCTCCCAGGCTCAATGGAAAGTCATCGCCGCCGACATGCCTATCGGCCTCGGCGTCCCGGACGGCGAAGTCAGCCCCGGTGTGGCGCGTTGGGAGGCGGTGGCCAACGGTGATCCGGGCCCGGCTCAGGGCCGTGAACTGGAGATCGCTGAATTACTGGGCTTTCTGCGGGCGCAGCAGGTGCGCAATTTCGTTTGGCTGACGGCGGATGTGCATTACTGTGCGGCGCACCATTACCATCCTGATCGCGCGGCGTTCCAGGACTTCGAGCCGTTCTGGGAATTTGTCGCGGGGCCGCTGAATGCGGGCAGTTTCGGGCCGAATGCGCTGGATAAAACCTTCGGCCCCGAGGTGGTATTCCAGAAGGCTCCCGCAGCGCAGAACACCTCGCCGTTTGCCGGGTTTCAGTTTTTTGGCGAGGTGAACATCGATGGGCAGTCGGGGGAGTTGAGTGTCGTGCTGCGGGATCTGGATGGGGTGGGGGTGTTCGAGCGTAAGTTGCAGCCGGTTTGAGGGCAGCATGATTGTTCCCACGCTTTGCGTGGRAACAATCATCAACGGTGTCAGTAAACGTCGCGGCGGTAGCGGCCCTGTTCGATCAGGCGCTCGACTTCATCCGCACCCAGCACGTCGTTAAGCACTTGGTCCACCCCTGACGCCATCCCCTGCAAACTGCCGCAGATGTAAATCACGGCGCCATCGGCCAGCCATTTCTTCAGCTCGCCGGCAGACTCGCGCAGGCGATCCTGCACATAGATTTTCTCGGCCTGATCGCGGGAAAACGCCAGGTCCAGACGCGCCAGATCACCGTTGATCAACCACTCTTCCAGCTCCGCACGGCACAGGTAATCGTGTTCCCGATTGCGCTCGCCAAACAGCAGCCAGTGGTGCTGTTGCCCGTCGGCAATCCGTGCCTTGAGCAAACTGCGCAACCCGGCCAGGCCGGTGCCGTTGCCCAGCAGGATCATCGGCACCGGTTCGTTCGGCATATGGAAACCACTGTTGCGCCGCACCCGCAGGTTGACGTGGCTGCCCACAGGCACGTGTTCGGTCAACCAGCCGGAGCCGATGCCCAGGCTGCCGTCTGGGTGCCGCTCCTGACGCAGGATCAATTCCAGCACGCCGTCGGCGGCGATCGAGGCGATGGAGTATTCACGCAGGGCCAGTGGCACCAACGCATTCACCAGCGCTTGCGCGTGCAGGCCGACCAGATGAGCGCGGTTCTCGGGCAGTTGGCGGCTGGCCAGGGCTTGTTCCAGAGGCTGCGACAGGCCATCGAGTTCAACCGTGGCCCGACCGTCAATTCCCAGGCCCTCGAGGAAATGCTCGATCGCCCACGCACCATTGCGCGGCAGCACTTCCACCAGATCACCGGCCAGCCAACTGCTGGTGCTGGGAGCGGTGAGGCCGAGCAAGTACACGGGAGCACCGCTGCTGTCCGGGTTCATCAATTCGCGGCGGGTCAGGGTCCAGTTGTCGTAGCTGGGCGCTTGCCAGGTGTCGACCGGTGCCTGACCCGTCAGCAGACCGAGTTGCTGTTGCCAGTGACGCAGGGCGTAAGGGTCGCCACCGTCGACTTCAACCGGGGCGAACAAGGTCTTGCCGCCGTGCTCGCCCAGCCAGGTGTGCAAGCGACGGGCGAAGCCGCAGAAGTGTTGATACTGGCGGTCACCGAGGCCGAGCACGGCATAGTTCAGGCGTTTAAGACTCGGTGCACGCCCCAGCACTTTACGTTCGAAACCGCGGGCGCTGTCCGGCGCTTCGCCGTCGCCGAAGGTGCTGACCACAAACAGCGCGTTGCTGGAATCTCGCAGGTCCTGTTCGCTGACATCGGCCAACGGTTGAACTTTCACCGGTAATCCGGCGGCCTGCAATTGCCCGGCAGTCTGCCAGGCGAGCTGCTCGGCAAACCCGCTCTGGCTGGCGAAGCCGATCAGCCATGCCGGTGCGTCGCTACCCGGTTGCTCAAGGCCTTTACGGGCATCCTTGATCTGACGTTTCTTGCGTCGGCGGTCCAGGTACAGCAACCAGCCCGTGACGAAAAACAGCGGCATGCTCAGCGCGGTGATGGTCAGGATGATCCGCCCGACCAGCCCGAAATAACTGCCGACGTGCAGTGCATAAATACTGGTCAGCAACTGCGCCTTGAGGCTCTTGTCGCTGTAGCGGTCATGACGGCTGACGGCGCCGGTCACCGGATCGAGGGTGATCTGGTTCCGTGCCTGGTCGTGGGGTGAATCCTTCAGCAGGTAGAACACGGTTGCCGGTTGCCCGGCCACTGGCGGCATCCGAACGTTGTAGGACGAAAGACCAGGGCCGGCGGCGCTGTAGATGCTGCTCCACATCGCGGCGTAATCGGCGGTGGGGGCCGGGCCGCTTGGCGCAGGGCCGCGACCACTGCGAACCCGCTCGTTTTGCGGCGAGTCGGACAGCAGCCTGGTCAGCCCTTTGTTGTACCACTCGTACGACCAGGACAACCCGGTCAGTGCCGCCAAAAGGTAGAACACCAGGCACCAGGTACCGGCCACCGAGTGCAGGTCCCAATTGAAGCTGCGACCCTTTTTCTTCCAGTCCAGCGTCAGCCAGGCGCGCCAGCTTTTCCACTGGCGCGGCCAGCGCAGGTACAGGCCGGACAGGCAGAAGAACACCAGAATCAGCGTGCAGGCGCCGGTGATCTGCCGGCCGGTATCACCCATGGCGAGGAAGCGGTGCAGTTGCAGCATCAGGCCGAAGAAGTCCTGGCCGGTGACGTCGCCCATGAACTCGGCGGTGTACGGGTCGAAATAACGCATCTGCCCGCGACGTTCGCCGGGCGGCGCCGTGAAGATCACCCGCGCAGCATTGCCGCTGTCGGTCTCGACCCAGAGCATAGAGACGATCTTGCCCGAAGCGCTTTCGATTTTCTCCACCAGTTCGGCCGGTGGCAGCACGCCGGCGATCTGCTTCTCGACGTGCAGCACGGAGGGGTTCAGCGTTCGCAGGATTTCATCCTGAAACGATACTGCCGCCCCGGTAATGCCCATCAGGGCCAGGACCAGTCCGGCGCTGATGCCGAAAAACCAGTGCAACTGGAACAGGGATTTCTTCAACACGTCACTCGCCTTGTTCGTTCAAAAGTCATCATCACGGCGCGCATTATGCCGTGAGTTGTCGAGAAGCATTCTTTTTTACACGTAAAAGCCCCGTTCACTTTGATGAACGGGGCTTTTGTCCAAGCGCTTTGGTCTTCACGCTTCTGTTATCAGAAGTGGAAGTTGGCACTCAACAGAGCAGTGCGGCCCGGCGCCACGTGGGCGTAGTGCGTCTGGAATACCTGGTCGAAGTAACGCTTGTCGGTCAGGTTTTGTACGTTGAGTTGCAGGTCGACGTTCTTGGTCAGGCGGTAGCTGGCCATCGCGTCGTAACGCCAGTAGGACGGAATCTCCACCGAGTTGGCGACGTTGCCGAACTGGGAATCGACGAAGGTCGCACCGGCACCGACGGTCAACTTGTCCGGCACCAGGTCGTAGGTCGACCAGAACGTGAAGTTGTTCCGTGGGGTGCTTGGCATGTGGTTGCCTTCATCGGCGGCGAGGGTGGTTTTGACCACTTCGCTGTCCATGTAGGTGTAGCCGCCGAAGACTCGCCAGTTACGGGTCAGCTTGCCGGTGTAGGTCAGTTCCAGGCCATTGACCTGCTGTTCGCCGTCCAGCACTTGGGTGGTGCCGCCGTCCGGATCGTTGATACGCGCGTTGGTTTTCTCGGTGCGGAACAGTGCGGCGGTCAGCGACAGGTCGTCACCGAAGAAGTCCCACTTGGTGCCGACCTCGTAGTTGCGGTTCTTTTCCGGGTCCAGACTGCTGTTGTTCGCCGCCAGTTCCAGGCCACCGTTGCCGCTGGTTTCGCCGGCCGGGTTGCTGGACGTCGAGTAGGCGGCATAGAGGCTGCCGTTTGGCAGTGGGTTGTAGACCACGCCGATCTGGTAGTTCACCAGGTCACTGGTGTTCTGACGGGAGAAACTGCCCGCTGGAGCCGTGCTGCTGGCGTTGGCGAAACCGCTGGATTCGACTTGGTAGTTGTCATAGCGCAGGCCCAGGTTCAGGGACCATTGCTCGTTGAACTTCAGGGTGTCGAACACGTAGGCCGCGGCGGTCTTGGTGTCGGTGTCGGTGAAGGCGTTGCTGTCGGTGATCGTGCCGTTCCAGTTATCCCCAGGCGTCGGGTTGTACAGGCTGGTGCAGTCGCCGGAGTTGAACAGGGCACGGTTGCACTGGGTACCGCTGGCGCTGGAAGTCAGGAGGTACGGGCGGTTGTGGGTGTCCTGATAGGAAAACTCCAGACCGCTCACCAGGCTGTGCTCGATGGCGCCGGTGTTGAATTTGGCACTCAGGTCGGTCTGGTTGATCCAGCCGCTGGACGTCGAGTTACGGCTCTTCGCGCCACGGTAGACACTGCCGTTGGCCACGTTGCCCTTGCTGTCGTCAGGGTTGGTGACGATGTAGTCCAGGGTTGAACGGGACATGCGAAAGCTGTTCGACACGGTCAGGCTATCGTTCAGATCGTGCTCGAGCTTGATCGTGCCGCTGTCGTTGCTGGTCTGGCGATAGTCGCGGCCGGTGAGGCCGTAGAAGTTGTCGCGGTTGACGTTGGCCGGCTTGTCGACGTTGTACTTGCTGCGGTTGGAGCTCAGGGTCAACGKGATGCCGTAGTCGGGCATGTCGTCGGTTTCGACGTGGTAGTAGCCGACGGTCAAGCGGGTGTCGGTGCCCAGGCCGAAGGCGAAGGACGGTGCCACGCCCCAGCGACTGACGTCCACGGCATCACGCCCGGCGACGTTGGCTTCGTGCTTCATCAGGTTCAGCCGGAACGCCGAGGTGTCGGTCATTTGCTGGTTCAGGTCGAGGGTGGTGCGCTTGGTCTGGTCCGAACCCCAGGTGAAGCCGCCGTTGTAGGCATTGCCCAGCTTGGCGGTCTTGCTCACCAGGTTCAGGCTGCCACCGGTGGAACCGGCGCCGGTGAAGGCCGACCCTGGGCCCTTGCTGACTTCGATCGATTCAACGTTGAAGATCTCGCGGCTCTGGGACGCCACGTCGCGCATGCCGTCGATGAACACGTCGCTTTCGGCGTTGAAGCCGCGAATGATCGGACGATCACCGGCCGGGTTGCCACCCTCGCCGGCACCAAAAGTGATGCCCGGCGTGGTGCGCAGGGCGTCGACCAGGCTGGTGGCGCCGGTGTCGCGAATCACTTGTTGCGGGATCACGGTGACGCTTTTCGGCGTCTCGCGCAGTGGCGCGGTGTACTTCTTGGAGGCCGAGGTATCGGTCTTGTAGGAGGTGTCATCCTGCTCGCCTACAACGCTGGTGGCGTCCAGGGATATGGCATTGCCGGGTGCTTTTTCGTCGGTCTTCTCGGCCGCGAAAACCATGTGGCCCGCAGAGCCGGCGGTGATCGCCACGCCAATTGCAGACGCGAGCAAACGCGGTGAACTGACCGTTGATTGTGGTTGTTGGCGTGACATGTGAATTCCCCTCCCCAAGGATTTGAGGTCGCGGAATGTAGAGTAAATACGTATCTGTATCAATTGCGAAACGTTGCTATTCGCAGCGAATTTACATTCTTTACAATTTGCCTTTACGGTTTTTGCGGTTTCATTCGTCTCTTGGGTTTTACATAAGTAATAAGAATCAATACCATTAACGTCCCTTTGCTTTCAGGTGTCTTTCCATGTTGTTGCACATTCCCGGCGTGTTCGCGAAAGAAGAAGTGCAGCGCATTCGCGAGGCCCTGGCGCAGGCGGATTGGGCCGATGGCAAAATTACCGCCGGTTATCAGTCGGCGAAGGCCAAGCACAATCTGCAATTGCCTGAAGGACATCCGTTGACCAAGGAAATCGGTGCGGCGATGCTCGAGCGGTTGTGGAAAAATCCGCAGTTCATGTCAGCGGCATTACCGCACAAGGTCTTCCCTCCGTTGTTGAACTGTTACACGGCCGGTGGCAGTTTCGACTTCCATATCGACAATGCCGTGCGTCAGCCCAAGGGCAGCATCGAGCGGGTGCGCACCGACCTGTCGGCGACGCTGTTCTTCAGTGACCCGGAGGATTACGACGGCGGCGAACTGGAAATCCAGGACACCTTCGGCACTCAGCGCGTGAAATTGCCGGCCGGCGATATGGTCCTGTATCCCGGCACCAGCCTGCACAAGGTCAACGCCGTCACGCGTGGAACCCGCTACGCATCGTTTTTCTGGACGCAAAGCCTGGTGCGTGAAGACAACCAGCGCGCTTTGCTGTTCGAGATGGACGGGGCGATTCAGCAACTGACCCAGGACATGCCCGACCATCCTTCATTGATCCGCCTGACCGGTACTTACCACAACCTGTTGCGTCGCTGGGTCGAGGTATGAGTTATCAATTGCGCCGCGAGGAAGTCCTCGACGGTGATCGCCTCAAGGCCATGCTGGAGGAAAGCCCGGCGCGCGCAGCCCAGGCGATTCTGATCGCCGCCCGTGAAGGTGTGCTGGATGCCCAGGCCTTGCTGGGACAGATTTTGCTGGACGGGCGGGGTATCGAGCGGGATCAGCCGCTGGCGCTGCGCTGGTTCGAGATTGCGGCTCAGCGCGGGCACTTGATGGCGCGCAACATGCTTGGTCGTTGCCATGAACATGGCTGGGGGTGCACCGCCAACGCCACGAGCGCCGCGGGGCATTATCGCCTCGCCGCCGAGGCAGGACTGGATTGGGCGATGTACAACTACGCCAATCTGCTGGCTACCGGGCGCGGGGTGGTCGAGGATCRGGCGCAAGCGCTGAATCTCTATCGGCATGCCGCTGAATTGGGCCACGCAAAGTCGATGAACCTGCTGGGGCGATACCTGGAAGAGGGGCGCGATTGCCCGGCAGATCCGCACGCTGCCCGTGACTGGTATCGACGCTCGGCTGAAGGAGGGGATTTTCGCGGTCAGTTCAGTTATGCGGCGATGTTGGCGGATGAAGGTAAGGTCGACGAGGCGTTGGTCTGGTTACGCAAGGCCTTGGACGGCGGGAATTTGAATTTCTTGCGGGTGGCGAACAAGGCGCTATTGACGTCGACCGATCCAAGAATTCATGGGCTGGCTACCGAGTATCAACAGCGTGCTCGAGAGCTGACGCCAGGATAGATCGTTCCCACGCCCCCGTGTGGGAGCGATCAGCGCAGGCACAAAAAAGCCCATGACACGTCATGGGCTTTTTGATTTCTGCGTGCAGTGCTTACACGT
>NZ_JBFTMK010000095.1:0-11303 GCF_056396965.1 Pseudomonas sp. 05N434 | reverse complement strand
CACCAGCGCCGGGCTGGCCGGCGGGCTATTCGCCAGCGGCCGGATCCCACCCGAAATTGCCTTGCGTCGCAATAAACGCCTGCTGGTGCGGATTCCGCGCCGCGACCTGTGCGAAGTGGCGCTGGTGGACGTGGCGGTGTCCCCGCTGCCCTTCATCGGCGCCCGTGCAATCAGCCGTGGGATCGACCTGGCGGAGGTCTTTGTCACCTTCGCGGAACCTCAGTCCATTGGCATCTCGGCCCTCTGCGGCTTGTGGTTTCCGGTCTCGCGCCAAGCCCCCAACGGTGCCTGGATGCGCCTTGATCCGCAATCATCCGAAGCCTTGCTGGTGCCCCTGGCGCCCGGCCTGTTGCAAGGCTGCGGCGTGCTCGCGGCCGCCAGCCTTGAACCCGGTGTTGCCCATCGTCTGTGCCTGAGCAGCGGCACCCTGGCCCTGGATGGCGAACGGGAAATCGAATTCAACGCCGATGACTTGCCCACCGTGACCCTCGACTCCGGCGGCCCGTTGAGCATCGATGTCAATGCGGCGCTGGCCTATGCCGCGCAAGAGCGGCTGCTGGCCATCGGTCGTGAACACCCGCAACACCCTTTGAACCTTGCACTTTGAAACTTGAGCCTCAAGACACCCTGGAGAATAAAAATGTCGACACAGCTGACTGCTGATCAATTGCTGCATGCCTATCGGGTGATGCGCACCATCCGCGTCTTTGAAGAGCGCCTGCACGTGGAGTTCGCCACCGGCGAGATTCCCGGTTTCGTCCATCTTTATGCCGGTGAAGAGGCCTCGGCCGCCGGTGTCATGGCTCACCTGAGGGATGACGACTGCATCGCCTCCAACCACCGTGGCCACGGTCATTGCATCGCCAAGGGCGTTGATGTGCACGGGATGATGGCCGAAATCTACGGTAAGAAAACCGGAGTCTGTCAGGGCAAGGGCGGCTCCATGCACATCGCCGATTTCGAGAAAGGCATGCTCGGTGCCAATGGCATCGTCGGTGCCGGTGCACCGCTGGTGGTAGGGGCGGCCCTGGYCGCCAGGCTCAAGGGGACCGACGGCGTCGCCGTGGCGTTCTTCGGCGACGGCGGTTCCAACGAAGGGGCCGTGTTCGAAGCGATGAATATGGCCTCGGTGTGGAACCTGCCGTGCCTGTTCATTGCCGAGAACAACGGTTACGCCGAGGCCACGGCGTCCAACTGGTCGGTGGCCTGCGATCACATCGCCGACCGCGCAGCCGGTTTCGGCATGCCTGGGGTCACCGTCGACGGCTTCGACTTTTTCGCCGTTCACGAAGCCGCCGGTGCCGCGGTGGCGCGCGCCCGAGCCGGTGAAGGACCGTCGTTGATCGAGGTCAAGCTGACCCGCTACTACGGTCACTTTGAAGGCGACGCCCAGACCTATCGGGCACCGGACGAGATCAAGTATTTCCGCGAACACAACGACTGCTTGATGCAGTTTCGCGAGCGCACCACCCGGACCGGATTGATCGATGCCAGCCAGTTGGACCAGATCGATGGCGAAGTGGACCTGCTGATCGAAAATGCCGTGCGCAAGGCCAAGTCAGACCCCAAGCCGAGCGCCGCCGACCTGCTCACCGACGTCTACGTTTCCTATCCCTGAACGCCCCTATAACAAGAATCGAGACTTTTATCATGGCGAGAAAAATCAGTTATCAGCAGGCAATCAACGAAGCCCTGGCCCAGGAAATGCGTCGCGACCCCAGCGTGTTCATCATGGGGGAAGACGTCGCCGGCGGTGCCGGTGCTCCCGGTGAAAACGACGCCTGGGGCGGGGTATTGGGCGTGACCAAGGGCCTCTACCACCAATTTCCCGGCCGCGTGCTGGACACGCCGCTGTCGGAATTGGGTTATGTCGGTGCCGCGGTAGGCGCAGCGACCTGCGGCGTGCGCCCGGTGTGTGAGTTGATGTTCGTCGACTTCGCCGGTTGCTGCCTGGACCAGATCCTCAATCAGGCGGCCAAGTTTCGCTACATGTTCGGGGGCAAGGCTTCCACCCCGTTGGTGATTCGCACCATGGTCGGCGCGGGCCTGCGGGCCGCCGCCCAACACTCGCAAATGCTCACGTCGCTGTGGACCCACATCCCCGGCCTGAAAGTTGTCTGCCCGTCATCCCCTTATGACGCCAAGGGCCTGTTGATCCAGGCCATCCGCGACAACGATCCGGTCATCTTCTGCGAACACAAACTGCTCTACAGCATGCAGGGCGAGGTGCCGGAAGAGCTCTATACCATCCCGTTCGGCGAGGCCAACTTCCTGCGCGACGGCAAGGACGTGACCCTGGTTTCCTATGGGCGCACGGTCAATACGGCGATGGATGCAGCCCGCAGCCTGGCAGGGCGGGGGATTGACTGCGAGGTCATCGACCTGCGCACCACCAGCCCGCTGGACGAAGACAGCATTCTGGAAAGCGTGGAAAAGACCGGGCGCCTGGTGGTGATCGACGAAGCCAACCCGCGCTGTTCCATGGCCACCGACATCTCGGCCCTGGTGGCGCAAAAAGCGTTCGCCTCGCTCAAGGCGCCCATCGAGATGGTCACCGCGCCGCACACACCGGTGCCGTTCTCCGACTCTCTGGAAGACCTCTATATCCCCGACGCGGCGAAGATCGAAAACGCCGTGCTCAAGCTGATCGAGTGGAGCAAGCGTTCATGAGCCAGATCCATACCCTGACCATGCCCAAGTGGGGCTTGTCCATGACCGAAGGCCGGGTCGATGTCTGGCTCAAGGAGGAGGGCCAGGCGATCGCCAAGGGCGATGAAGTGCTCGACGTAGAAACCGACAAAATTTCCAGCAGTGTCGAAGCGCCGTTTTCCGGTGTGCTTCGCCGGCAGATCGCGCGCCAGGATGAAACCCTCGCGGTCGGTGCATTGCTCGGCATCGTGGTCGACGGCGAAGCCAGCGAGGCCGAGATCGATGCGGTGATCGAGCAGTTCCAGGCCGCGTTCGTGCCAGGTGACGGTGCCGAGGAAGACAGTGGGCCGAAGCCGCAGAAGGTCGAACTGGACGGGCGACTGATCCGTTACTTCGAGCGTGGCGAAGGCGGGGTGCCGTTGGTGCTGGTGCACGGGTTTGGCGGTGACCTGAATAACTGGATGTTCAATCATGAAGCGTTGGCCGCCGGGCGCCGGGTGATTGCTCTGGATCTGCCGGGCCATGGTGAGTCGACCAAGCAACTGGAACACGGAGATCTGGATGAGTTGAGCAGGGTGCTGCTGGCTCTGCTCGATCATCTTGATGTTCCCGTGGCGCATCTGGTGGGGCATTCCATGGGCGGGGCGGTGTCGCTGAACACGGCGCGCCTGGCTCCCCAGCGGGTGCGTTCCCTGAGCTTGATCGGCAGCGCCGGCTTGGGTGCGGAAATCAACGGCGATTACCTGCGAGGTTTTGTCGAGGCAGCCAGCCGCAATGCCCTCAAGCCACAATTGGCGCAACTGTTCTCCGACCCCGAACTGGTCAATCGGCAGATGCTCGAAGACATGCTCAAGTACAAGCGTCTGGAAGGGGTGGATGCGGCCCTGCGCCTGCTGGTTGCGGGGCTGTTCAAAGAAGGGCGGCAACAACTCGATCTGCGTGGCGTGGTGCAAGAAAACCGGCAACCGGTGTTGCTGATCTGGGGCAGTGACGACGCGATCATTCCTGCGACCCACAGCGCTGGCCTGGCTGCTCAGGTCGAAATCCTGCCGGGTCAGGCGCACATGGTGCAGATGGAAGCGGCCGAGCAGGTCAATCGGCTGATTCTGGACTTTGTCCAACAACACTGATGCCTCCCTTGGCGGCCGGCCATTTGCCGGGCGCCAAGGCCAACGATTTCAAGGAGATTCCAACATGAGCCTTCCAATTGATCCGACCCGCAGCATGCGTGCCGCTGTCTGGCACGGTCGTCACGATATCCGCGTCGAAGATGTGCCGTTGCCCGTCTCGCCACCGGCGGGCTGGGTGCAGATTCGCGTGCAATGGTGCGGTATTTGCGGCTCCGACTTGCATGAATACGTGGCCGGGCCAGTATTCATTCCGGTGGATGCGCCGCACCCGCTGACCGGCATCAAGGGGCAGTGCATTCTCGGTCATGAGTTCTGTGGCGAGATCGTCGAAATCGGCGCCGGGGTCCAGGGGTTCAGTGTGGGCGAACCGGTGGCAGCCGATGCCTGTCAGCACTGTGGCACTTGTTATTACTGCACCCATGGGCTGTACAACATTTGCGAGAACCTGGCGTTCACCGGGCTGATGAACAATGGCGCGTTCGCCGAGTTGGTCAACGTGCCGGCCAACCTGCTTTACAAGTTGCCGGCCAACTTTCCCGCCGAAGCCGGGGCGTTGATCGAACCGCTGGCAGTGGGCATGCACGCGGTGAAAAAGGCCGGGAGTTTGCTGGGGAAAAATGTGGTGGTGGTTGGCGCGGGAACCRTCGGCCTGTGCACCATCATGTGCGCCAAGGCGGCTGGCGCGGCCCAGGTCATTGCTCTGGAAATGTCGGGAGCGCGCAAGGCCAAGGCCCTGGAGGTGGGGGCGAGCCAGGTGCTGGACCCTAATGAGTGTGATGCGTTGGCTGAGGTGCGGCGGCTGACCGGCGGGCTGGGGGCGGATGTCAGTTTCGAATGCATCGGCAACAAACACACGGCCAAGCTCGCCATCGACCTCATCCGCAAGGCCGGCACGTGTGTATTGGTGGGCATCTTCGAGGAGCCCAGCGAGTTCAATTTCTTCGAGCTGGTCGCCACCGAAAAACAGGTGCTGGGTGCACTTGCCTATAACGGGGAGTTCGCAGATGTGATCGCCTTTATCGCCGACGGTCGGCTGGACATCACGCCGCTGATAACCGGGCGTATTCAGCTGGAACAGATCGTCGGGCAGGGCTTTGAGCAACTGGTTAACAACAAGGAGCACAACGTGAAAATCATCGTGTCACCCGCTCGAATCTGAGGCACCTGCAAGAGAGCGATTGATGATGGCCGGGCCTGAACATTCCTGCCTAATTCGGGCAGGAGATGTTCAGGCAACTTGTAGCCCACCTTTTCAGAGCTGCACCCGCCGCAGCCTGCCGCTCAACGGGACGACGGTGTTGTCTGGCATGGGCAGTGGCCGGCCGGTCAAACCCATGCCTTCGCTCACCAGTACCGCATCCTCCAGCAGACACAAGTTGGAAGGGGTATCCAGGTCGCGGGCGAGCACGGCGACCTGGGCGGTTTGCAGATTGCAGCTCAGCAGTCGCCCGGTAAAACGGGTAAAGCCGCCGTGCAGCGGTTCGCCGTTCCAGTCGGGTGGCAAGGGTTGCTGCAGGCGGTCGCAGAGCTCCAGCACCAACACGTTGCCCTTCGGACACAGCGCCAGTCCGGTGGGCAGTTGCAGGCCACGAATCAGGAGCTCGACTTGCCCACTGTCAGGCCAGACCCGAATCACCTGGCCGGCCTGATCGGCAAAGTCGATGCCCTTGCGCGTCGGGTCGCCCTGCAACTCTCCGGAAAATAGACTGATCAGCACTGCGTCGGTCACCGGTTCGTAAACCAGGGTCACCGGGACGGCTTCCTGGCCCTGCTCCAGTTCGGGCAACTGGACCAGCACGCGTTCGTCCTGTCCGCTGGTGAATTCCACCAACTGATTGGTATCGGGCTTGACCGCCAGCCAACTGCGGCGGGTCGGGTGGTAACACAGTGCATTCAGATTGCCACGGCTGTGAAACACCGGTTCGGGCGGTGTGAATTGCAGGTCCAGCAGTTTGGAACCCTCGACGTAATCGGTCTGGCTGACCAGACAGCGCCCGTCACCGCAGGCGATGTCCGACAGCCCCATGATTTCATCGCGCAGCATGCGGGCCTGCATGTTCATGGCGCGAAAACCTTGCGCCAGTATCTCGCCGGGCAGATAGGCGCCGGGCTTGTGCGGATCCGGTCGCAGTCGACTGATACGACCGCTGAAGGGCTGCTCCGGCAGGCCCGAGCCGGCTTCGGTCAACAGCAGGCTGCCATCGGCCTGCACGCAAATGCCCCGAGGGTTCAGCAGGCCTTCGGCGATGATGGTGCTCGGGCACAGGGTTTCGCTGGGCCGCGCCGGGATATTAATGGGAATGGGCATAGGGCTCTCTCCATGAATAACGGATGGATGCGGTTACTGCGGCGGTTGCCACGGTTCACCGGTGAGATAAGCCCGGAGCAGCGCCCGCTGGCAGGGCGACATCGAGCGCACCACGGGCATGAACAGCGTGGTGCCTTTGTACGCATCCGAAGTTCGGGCGAGGATGGGGTTCTTGGCGCCCATGACCGCGTCGGGCTGATTGAGCGGGATGTAGCGCGACATGGCGGGGAAGGCCAGGTAGTGAAAGCGCAGGACGTTCGGGTACATCAGCTCCCAGGTGATGTGGGTGCCCGCGGGGATGTCGAAGTCGGTCTGTGCGTATTTGCGAAAGCTGGTGAAGTAGCCACTGCTTGGAAGGCCATTGGCTGTGTAGGTCAAGGCGACAAAACCCGCCTGGGCGGCAGAACCCGCTTTGACGGTGACCGGGAAACTGATCGCGAGCTGGCCAGGGTTAACGGTCAGCGATGCAGGAAAATCGAGGAAATCCCAGTATTGCGGTTCATCGTACACAGCAGGAGCAGCAGCCTGCAGGTCGATTTCGGTGGCTTTGGGGACCGGACCGCCCAAGTACCTGACCTGCAAGGTGATTGACAGGCCATTGGGGTAGTCCTCCAGGTAGACGTTGCGCTGATCGGCATACACCCGATAGGTCGATTCGGTGGCTTGCAACGTGGTACCGGCGACCTTGCCGGGCGCGTTGATCGCCAGGGCGGCGGTCTGCACTGCCTGTAGCTGGTTGGCGGTCAGGGGCAGGTCGACGATGCCGCCATACACGTAGTAGTCGAATAGAAAGCGGTTGGTCGGGTCCAGGGTGGCCAGTTCAGTGGTGCCTGCGGTGATGGTGACGGGGCCGTAGTTCGCGTTCGGTCCGATAGGGCTGGTGATATCGTCCCTGACGGCCCTGAAGGTTTGCTTCGGAATGACGTTCACCATGTCGATGCTCAGGTAACCGTTGCCGCCCAGGTCGGCATAGCCGGCATTCCCCGTACTCTGGTTGACCAGTTGCCGGCCCGGCTGGCAGTTCAGCGGCTCGTCGGCGAAGGCCGGGGCCAGCGTACCGATGACCCTGCCGATGCTCGGGTTGGGGGTGTATCGGCCGGCGGCATAATCGGCGTCCAGTTGTTCCGTGGTCATCGTGGGGCACATTTCGAACATGACGAAACGCAG
This sequence comes from Pseudomonas sp. 05N434, assembly GCF_056396965.1. NCBI lineage: Bacteria > Pseudomonadati > Pseudomonadota > Gammaproteobacteria > Pseudomonadales > Pseudomonadaceae > Pseudomonas > Pseudomonas sp. 05N434. Next base: position 4,049 of record NZ_JBFTMK010000095.1, on the reverse strand, counting down.
GACAATGCCGGTCGCACCCGGTGCCTGGATGATCGAGCGCAGGCCACTGCTGTTCTGGTTCCAGCTGACGATGCTGCTCAAAGGGAAGGTCAGTTGAAACGTACCGCTGGCGTGGAAAGATCCCGGCGCATCCATTTTCGCGGGCAACAGCACACGTCCCGCCACGTCGAAACTGCTGCACACGGTATTACTGCGAATCAGCAACTGGATGTCGCTGTTACCACCAATCTGCAGGCCGCCGACGAATATCTGGGTGGTCGTTGAGGAGGTGGGGTCCAGGTCCACCATCATCGGGCCGGAGACGGGGCCTTGTCCGGTCACCGGATCCACCGAGCCGAGCAGATAAACCGGCTGGCCCACCATGTCGCCGGTGGTGCTGATGCTGCCCGGATTGCCCTGGGAACTGATCAAGGCGTTCTGCATGTCGACGACATGCTGCCCATAGTGATTCCAGCCGCCAGCGGTGTAGTAGTCGCCGTCGGGCGCGTTGATCATGTTGTTCAGCTGATCGTCGGTGTAAGACTGCGCAGTCGGTGCCAGGGTCGAGGTGGTCAGGTCGAAGAGCGGCCATTCATCATTGCCGTCGTAAGGGATGGTGGGGGAGTTGTTCGGCAGGCTGACGTCCGTGCGGATGCCGCCCCAGAAATTCAGGCGTGGTCCATTGAGAATGCTCATGATCTATTCCTCGTCCTTGGTGGTTTTGCCGACAGGCGCGTTGGCGAATTTGAACATGTAGGAGAAATCGGCCTTGTAGGGGCTCTTGACCGGTGTCGCCATGGAGTGGCAATTCATGCAGCTGCTGTTGGGCTGGATGTAGCTCTCCATGGTCACGTTGGCCGAGAGCGACGGGGTCGGCTGGCCCAGTGGATTGCTGGGGTTGTCCGGCATCAACGGACGCTGGGTGGTGATGAGCTGGTAGTACTTCAACACGCTTTTTTGCACGTCCGGGTTGGTGCGGTAATTGGTGTTTACCCCGTTGGTGATCTCGGCAATCGGGGTGACCCGGTTCAGCGGGTTCGGGGTCTGGAACGTGGTGCCGGGTTTGGGCACGCAGACCAGTTGTCCGCCCTGAGTCTGCCAGTCGCAGGGTGACTGGTTGAGGCTGACGAGGGGCGCGGTGGGGTTGAAGTAGGAGTAGGTTGTGCCGGGTGTCGGCTGATCGACCCACTCACCGTGTACCAGTTCCTTGGGCGGAACGTTGTCGATCTGTTCGAAGGTCGACCAGATCCACTGTGGATAGCCATTGACCTTGGTGATGATGTGCAGGCCCACCAGGCCCAGGTAGGCCTCGGTGACACCGCTGCGCTGGCCCTGGTCGTTGAACGTGGCTACGCGCGCCAGCATGGTCAGGTAGTGGCTGGCATTGTCGTTGGGGGTGAGGATGCGCCAGCTCGACTTGACCTCGATGACCCCGTTGGGAAAGTTAATGTTGTTGGCTTTGGAAACGACATCGGCGTTATAGAAGCTGTTGTTGACGATGTAGTCGTAGGACGTCTCGTTGGCCGAAATGTCGTAGTAGGTCGGGTTGCCGGCCTGGTCGATCAGCCAGCCGCCGACAGCCTGATCCACGGCATTCACCTGGGTGCTGTTCTTCAGCGCGGCGATGTTGATGATGCCCAGGCTTTTGGCGGTCTGCGGGGTGTTCCACGGGCCAGGATCTGCCCCCTTCGGCAGGAAGATTTCCTCCACGGTCTTGTAGGTTTGCCAAACGGTGTAGCCGGGGTCCCCAGGCTGTTTGGCGCAGTCGGGATCACCGCGCTGCCCGTCCTGTGCGGGCCAGTTCAAGGCGATGAACATTTGCCAGCTGTATTGATCGAACTGGTCCTGACTGGCATTGGCGGCCGGCGCGGTGCTGGGGGGTTGGCAACTCAGGTTACTGGCCTGCGTCGACGGCATGGCCTGTTCTCGGGCCAGGGCCTGCTCCAGGATCAAGGCCGGCAGACTGGCCAGGCCCACTAACATCACGCAGAAACGGAATGTGGTTTTCATGGCGATCCTTCGTCGTTATTCAGGGTTTGCGTTGCATGAGCTTGTTCCACTGCGCCTTTTGGCCGTTGCTCTGTGACGCCGGTGGCTCGAACAATTGGCAGGGCGGTGGATTCGCCGGGCACATGGCAGCCACTTGCGCCCAGGTCTGGGCCGGGTCCGGTTTGGCGATGCGGAAGTTGGTGTAGTTCTGGCTGACGATGGGGGCATTGGCGACGCTGGCATCACCGGAGAAATAGAACGACTGCGGATGCCGGTAGGGCGGTTGTCCCGTGACGTTCTTGTAGAAGGCGTAGCCGAACAGGATCGGGCCTTGTGGCGAGTCGACATCCAGGGCATAGGCTTGCACGCTGCCATTGAGGTTCTGGCTGCGCGCGGCACTGTAGGGCAGGTGCTTGATGAAATCCTGCCGTGGTGGGTGGTTCATCGGCGAGAACATGCAGCAGGCCGGCATGTCCTTGGGACGGTCCTGGGGATAGGTCAGGAAGTAGGCCTTGTTGCCCAGCGACACGAAGGAGCAGGTGTAGTTGTTGTTCTTGATCGGGAAGATCGGCAGGCAGTATTTCTCGTAGTGTTCCATCATCGCGCCGAAGCCGTCGCCATCCGGCGGGATGTAGGCGGTGTCGTAGTAACTGGTGCCGCGAGAGACGGTGTAGTCCGCCGGGGTCAGGGTGGTGGGTGGATTGCTGTAGGGCGGCGGGTTTTTCTCGTAGTTGTGCATCACCCGGTACATGGTCCAGTCGCTGATCCAGTAGGCCGGGAAAAACGGATCGGAAGGCTCGCCCACGGAACGCTTGGCGATGCAGTTGCCGTTCTTTTCGTTACACCCCAGGTTGTTGTGCACCCCCATGCTGAAGTAGATGGCCTCGCTGTCCTGGGCGAAAACAGGCGGGCTGAGCAGCAGGATCAGCAGCAACAACCGGTCCAAGATGATTTTCATGGGACACCTCCTGTGAAGTGCCGGGTGGCGGACTCGCCACCCGGTAATCCGGCGTGAAACGTCAAAGGTCGTTGTAGTCGCTCATGGAGAGTTTCCTGGGTGGGAAGTTGAGTTTCACCAGGCGTTTGGCCCACAGCTGCAGCACGGCGCGGCGGCTTTGCGACAGGTCTCGGGTGATCGGCATGGCCAGGGTGCTTTCGTCCTGGTTGTCCTTGTTGATCAATATGAGTAACTGGTCGACGGCGCCCTCCACCCGCGTGCGTGAATCAAGGGGCATGTACTTGTTCATGATGGGGTAGAGGTAATAGAACGACTGCAGCACCTTTGGAAAGATGAACGTGTTCCATATTTCTTCCGGAGCTTGCGTGGAGGTGCACATGCCGTTCCAGGTGTCGATGAAGTCCTGTTGCAACTTCATGTCCAGCGGCAGGACCCGCAGCGGGGCAAGGAAGTCGACGTAGGCCTCGGAGAGCGGGAAGCTGAAGGGGATGGTCGGATCCTTATCGCCTTCCTTCACGAAGAAGCGCAGGGTGGGGAAGCCTGGCGCGACTGCCTTGCAGCCTATCTGAGCGATACCTTGGGCGTTGGTGGTGATGACGGCATAGGTGTAATTGACGGAGTTGCCCTTCTCGTCGTTCAGCGTACCGGTGCGACCGATGGGCTTGTCCAAGGTCAGGCAGGGGCGCAGGTTCACCGCGACCGGTTTACCGGAAACAGTGAGGAACTCTTGATAACCGACTGGGGTTCCAGAAGGTTCAGGCACGTCCTGCAGGTCCGTCAGTCGGCGGCCGCTGCCAGTGCTGCGGTAGAGGCCGACCGAGGGTGCGTCGGTGAACTGCGGCAGACCGGCCGTGTTCTTGCTGCGGTCCGCCGGGTTGTCGTAGAACAGCGTGAAGTCGGCGGCGTTGCTGAATGCCAGGTAGTAGTCGCTGCTGGTCACCATGTAGGGGTTGTTGTACTCGGCCACCCACAGTGTCGTGTTGGCGGCCGGCTGGCCATYGTTCTGCACCATGATGGTCAGCTTCTTGTAGTCGCCGACGTCGATGAAGCTGCCGCTTTCGATCACCTCGGCGGTCCATGTCTGCTGGGTGGCGGCGACGGTCTGGGGAGCGCTGTACAGGCC
>NZ_JBFTMK010000094.1:0-14209 GCF_056396965.1 Pseudomonas sp. 05N434 | reverse complement strand
GAACGGCGGCAGGTCGTAGGACTGCAGAAGAGGGTTGTTCACGCTCACGGTTGGCACCTTGGCTGGAAAACATGCGGAAGAAACATGCGCCCATCTTAATTACAATCGACGCTCACCGCAGCTATCGGCAACAGAGAGAAACCCTATCGTGACCCTTCGCAAGTATCAGAACTACACGCCGCTGCTGGGCAAAGGCGCTTTTGTCGACGGCTCGGCAGTGGTGATCGGCGACGTCGAAATCGGCGAAGACAGCTCCGTCTGGCCGCTGACGGTGATCCGCGGCGACATGCATCGCATCCGGATCGGTGCGCGCACCAGCGTGCAGGACGGCTGCGTGTTGCACATCACCCATGCAGGGCCATTCAACCCCGATGGCTTTCCGTTACTGATCGGCGACGATGTGACCATCGCGCATAAAGTCATGCTTCATGGTTGCGCCGTGGGCAACCGGATTCTGATCGGCATGGGCAGCATCGTCATGGACGGTGCGGTGGTCGAGGACGATGTGATCATTGGCGCCGGTAGCCTGGTGCCACCGGGTAAGCGCCTGGAAAGCGGTTTCCTTTATGTCGGGAGCCCGGTGAAACAGATCCGGCCGCTGACGGACAAGGAAAAAGCCTTTTTCACCTACAGTGCAGCGAATTACGTGAAGCTCAAGGACCTGCATCTGGCCGAAGGCTACGACCAGCTCTAAGCCTCTTGATAACGGAAAGCGTCTCGCTATTGCTCAGGAATTTCCATGCATTACCAAACCGTACTGTTCGACCTCGATGGCACGCTGACCGACCCGCGCGAAGGTATCACCCGCTCCATCCAGTTCGCCCTGAGCAAACTGGGTATCGATGAACCGGACCTGACCAGGCTCGAACATTTCATTGGCCCGCCATTGTTGCAGGCGTTCATGCAGTTCTATGACTTCGACGAACCCAAGGCCTGGGAGGCAGTGAACTTCTATCGTGAACGCTTCAAGGTCACCGGCCTGTATGAAAACCGCGTGTTCGACGGCGTCACGCCTCTACTGGAAACCCTCGGTGGCCAAGGGCGGCAGCTGTACATCGCGACCTCCAAGCCATGGGTTTTCGCCCGGGAAATTGCCCGGCACTTCGACTTCGCCAAGCATTTCAAGATGATTTATGGCAGTGAGCTGGATGGCACGCGGACCAACAAGGTCGAGCTGATTGCACACTTGATGGCCGAAGAAGGTCTCGACCCGGCCAATACGCTGATGATCGGCGACCGTAAGCACGACCTGATCGGTGCCCGCAGCAATGGGCTGGACGCGGCAGCGGTGGGTTATGGGTTTGGCAGCCGGGAAGAATTGAGCGCCGAAGCACCGGCGTATCACTTCGAGACGCTGGATGAGTTGCATCAGGCGTTTTTGCAGCGCTGAGCAAATCCCTTCGCGGGCAAGCCCGCGAAGGGGCCCGTTCAGCCACCGGAATTCGCTGATCCTGCCAACGCCCTCAACGCCGCCTTGCGCTCCCCAACCGGCAACGTACCTACCTTCTCCACTGCCGCATAAAACCTCACCCAATCACCATCGACCTGCCTGAACAGTGCGGTAAACGCTGGCACCCACTGGTCATACAAACCAAACGGCAATAATCGGGCGTTGTTCATCGGGGCGTTGATCCATGCATCGTAGCGATTGTTGCCAGCCCATTGGCTGTCACRCAGGGTCCTGTACTCACGGCGCAGTTGTTCGAACTCGGCCGCTTTTCGCTCACGCATTTGGTCGGCCGGCAGCGGTAGGGCGTAAAGCCGTTCAAGCCGGGTGCGGGTGTCCAGAATCAATTGGATGAACTGGTCGCGTTGGCGTACCAACGCTCCATTATCCGGCGGCATGTCTCGGAATGCGCGCCATTGGCGAGTGCCTTCCTGTTCGACGAACGTGGCGAAGGACTCGTTGAACTCGGTGTCGTCTTTCACATAAAAACGTTGGTGCGCGAGTTCGTGGAATATCAGCGTCGCCAACCGCTCGTCGCCCCACGCCATCATCGAGCTAATAATCGGATCGTTGAACCAACCGAGCGTCGAATAGGCCTCGACGCCGCCGATCGACACGTCCATACCTTGCAGGCGTTGCAAGGCGGCCTCACCGCGAGCAGCGCTCTGACTGTAAAAACCGCGATAAGCGACGCAGCCGGCGACGGGGAAGCAATGGTTCTGCGGCTTCAGCGAAAACTCCGGCGTGGCGAAGACATTCCAGACTACAAACGGTCGGCCGATGTCGGCGTACAAGCGGTAGCTCTGGTTGTCCGGCAGATGCAGGTGTTGGCTGGCGAACGTTCGGGCCTTTTGTGACTGGGCCAGGTGCGCACGCAATTGCCGATCGCGGTCGGGGTCGGCAATCACATTGGCAATCGGCTCCCGGGCCCGCAGCAAGTGCAGCTGACCACTGGCCAATTGGCCGTAATAGCTGACGCTCGCGCAGCCATTGAGCAACAAAAGAAAAACACCCGGAAACAAAATGCGTAAAACGCGATCAAGTAACCCAAGGCTTGGACGCGGCCTGATCAAAATAAAAAAATCCCTGGAAAGTCTGCCCGCAAGACTATCCCGCCTATTGGAGCTCCGCTATGCGCAAATTGATGCTGACGGGAGGCCTGCTGATGCTGGCCGGCTGTGCCGGATTGCCCACCCCTGATCCTTCGCAGGCCTGGATCGATCTTGATCCATTACAACAAGACGCCGCGCTGCAAGCGCTGAAAGTCGATGACAAGGCGTCCATCGACAAGCGCTACTTCCAGGTGCAGCCCGGCAGCCATGAGCTGAAGGTTCGCTATTTGTTCGCGGTCCAGCCAACCAACATTGGCCCCGATGCCGAGCCGTTGTGGCGCGACTGCCAGTTGAATGTGAAATTCAAGGACTTCAACGCCGGGCAGCGGTATCAGCTGCAAGCGGGGAATATCGGCTTTCGGCCGTGGGCAAAGCTTTATGATCAGCAGCGAAAAGTGATTGGGCAGGGTAAGCCAGCGGGCTGCCAACGCACCTGATCGGCGCTATGCTGAATGATCAGTCCTTGGGATATTCATCATGCGCAGGTTGTTGCTGTTGCTCGCTGCAGGTGCCTTTGTCGGCTGCACGAGTCCGTTGCCGGCGGTCAATCCGCAGATGGCCTGGGTCGACTTCGCTACGCCAGTTCCCGGCGGGAAACTGCTGATGGCCGATCGTCTGGACAACCAGCGGTTGAGCGATGGCCGTTACTTTCAGGTCACCCCGGGTAGTCATGAGCTCAGGGTACGTTTTGACTTTGAAGTGTTTGGCGGAGGACCGGGGTTGCTGAACACTCCTCTGGAGCGAATATGCTACCTGACCATCAATTACGACCATTTCGAGGCCGGCCAGCGTTATCTGTTGGAGGCTCGCTCCATAGCGTTCAGCCCCAGCGCCCGGCTGTATAACGCCAAGCGGGAGATTGTCGCCGAAGATCGCGAGAGCTACTGCCTCATGTGAGGCGAATCAACGGTCATTTTTTTGGTAGATGATTTTCTTCGTGCCGCCGTCGCACGTGCCGACCACCATATTCTGATCGTGCACTTCGTCGTTGGTGACGATTTCCAGGGTGTAGGACGAGACGTTATTGGCCTGGATCTTGGCTTCGATCTCAGCCTTGAGTTCCTCACACGATTTGGTTACCGCGAGAGCCGATGTGGCCAGCGTGCAACAGATAACCGCCAAGGCAAAACGTTTCATGGTTGAAGCTCCCTTGAGGCAGCGCGCACGGTGATGCGCTAAAGCTGCTGTCATTTATTCGACCACAATTACGCCAGCCATGTTTTGTTCCAACGCAAAAAAAGATCGCAGCTTTCGACAGCGCTTACCGATCAATCAATAATCCAGGCGCTGCCGACGGCTGCGATCTTTTATCGGTTTAGCTGACCAACGTCGCATCCAGGCTGATTTTCGCATTCAGCACCTTGGACACCGGGCAGCCCTCTTTGGCCTTGTTGCTCAATTCCTCGAATTGCGCCTGGGTCGCCCCAGGGATTTTCGCCTTGAGGATCAGTTTCACTGCGGTGATTGCAAAGCCGCCGTCCACCTGGTCCAGAGTGACTTCGGCATTGGTGTCGATGCTGTCGGCCTTGAGGCCGGCATCGCCGAGAATCATTGAAAATGCCATGGAGAAACAGCCCGCGTGGGCCGCACCGATCAACTCTTCCGGATTGGTGCCTTTACCGCCTTCGAAACGGGCCTTGAAGCCGTAAGGGGCTTCTCTGAGTACGCCGGTTTCCGTGGAGATTGAGCCAATGCCGGTTTTCAGGTCACCTTCCCAATGAGCCGATGCTTTCTTTGTGATAGCCATGTCTGCCTCCTCAAGATCCGGCGCGAAACGTCGCGCCTTCGTGGTTTTCGGTTACCAGGGTTCTGAGGATAGACCGTCAGGCAAAGTTCACCTCATCTGATCAGTCCTCTAATCGTGCAGGAATTTTGTCTCTTCTATTGAAACTCGGGTATATGCCCTCATTGCATAGAACACGCTTATAGCCTCGGCAGGTTTTCGTTGGTGAAAAAACCTGCTTACCCATTGGAGAAGCAGGTTTATGAAACGACTGTCTGAGATCAAGTTTTCGACCCTCGATCTGGTGCCCGTGCGCGAGAACGGCAGTGCGGCCCAGTCTCTGCGCAATTCCCTGGACCTGGCGCAGCACGTCGAAAAATTCGGCTACAACCGCTTTTGGGTCGCCGAACACCACAATATGGACGGGATCGCCAGCTCGGCGACCTCGGTCCTGCTGGGCTATCTGGCCGGTGGCACTTCGACCATTCGTGTCGGCTCGGGGGGCGTGATGTTGCCCAACCATGCGCCGCTGGTGATCGCCGAGCAGTTCGGCACCCTTGAAAGCCTGTATCCAGGCCGGATCGACCTGGGCCTGGGGCGCGCGCCCGGCTCCGATCAAATGACCGCCCGCGCCTTGCGTCGCGAGCGTTCCGGCAGCGCCGACGATTTCCCGGAAGACGTGGCCGAGTTGATGCGCTACCTCGGCCCACGCACGCCGGATCAGCGGATCATTGCCATGCCGGGTACCGGCACCAATGTCCCGGTCTGGTTGTTGGGTTCGAGCCTGTTCAGTGCGCAGCTGGCCGGTGAGCGCGGATTGCCCTACGCCTTCGCTTCACATTTCGCACCGCGCTTCATGCATGAAGCGATTCGCGTCTACCGCAACCACTTCAAGCCATCAGCGGTGTTGGATAAGCCTTACGTGATGCTCGGTGTGCCGCTGGTGGCGGCAGACACCGACGAGCAGGCCGATTACCTGGCCACTTCGGTGTACCAGCGGATTCTTGCGTTGATGCGTGGCCAGAGCCTGGTGCAACGCCCACCCGTGAAGACCATGGACGGCCTGTGGCTGCCCCATGAGAAAGAAGCGGTCGGTGATTTCCTGGGGCTGGCGATGGTCGGCAGCCCGCAGAAAATCCGCGCCAAGCTTGAGGTGCTGATCGAACAGACCCAGGCGGATGAACTGATTTTCACCTGTGACCTGTATGAACATGCCGATCGCGTGCACTCCTATGAACTGTTGGCGCAGGTCATGAAGGGCTGACACTTAAACGGCATCCACAAAAAGCCGACGCCATGGCGTCGGCTTTTCGTTATTGAGGGAAGTCAGCCCTGTTTGTAAACGATTACCTTGGAGCCCTTCTCGCATTTTCCGACGACTTTTCCACCGGCAGCAGTGCCTTTGTCGACGATCTCCAGCGTGTAATTGGAAACACCCTTGGCGTCCAGTTTTGCAGCAATTTCGGCTTTCAGCTCTTCACACGACTTGACCTGGGCAAAGGCTGTTCCCGCAAGGCTCAACAAACCTACCGCCAGAATAAACTTCTTCATGGGTTGCACTCCTTGGTCGGATCAATAGAGGGAGGGCATCCAGCTACCGGATGCGCTCATTCTGTAGCGCTTTGCTGTTTCCTATGGCATTCAGTCGTCGCGCAAGTTCAGACGGCTGGCTCAAACTCAGCTGCTGGCAATCCGGAACCCGACTTTGAGTGTCACCTGGAAGTGTGCAGCTTTGCCGTCTTTGATATGCCCGCGAGTTTCGGTCACTTCAAACCATTCCATGTACTTGAGGCTTTTGTTGGCTTCGGCCAAGGCATTGTTGATGGCGTCTTCAATGCTGCTGGTGGACGAGCCAACCAGTTCGACTTTCTTGTAGGTGTGATGGTCAGACATGGCGTTCTCCTTGAGGTGTGAAATACAGCCTAGCAGTGATTTTTCTTATTTCTTCTGTCGACCAATCCGTAGTGACGTTCAGATTTACTGCACTTTCTCGAACCCCTGAAGTCCCAACCAACACACGTCACTCATCAACAATGCAGGAGAGCCATCATGGCCAACACGTCGTTACGCAACGCCTCATTGCAAAGCATGGAAGCCGAGATCGAGAGTCTGTTGAAATCGTTGGAAAGCTTGAAGGACGACGCCTCGGACGAGTCGCGTAAAACTATCAAGACGTTGAAAAGCAACGCCGAGAACGCGCTGAAACACTCACGCCATCTGCTCGCCGATGCTTATGAAGAGGTTAAGGTCAAAACCCGTGAAACCGGGATCGCGACTCGTGACTACGCCCAGGAGCACCCTTGGACTACAGCCGGTGTTGCCGTTGGTGCGCTGGGATTGCTTGCGGCCTATTTATTGTTCAAGCGCGGTCATTAAGGTGTCTGGCGCAGTTCGTTTTTAAGCCACTGCGCCAACTGCCGAGCGCGCCCGTCCGCGGCGCGCTTGGGGAGCCACAACGCCAGTTGCGCCGGGGTTTCACGGAAGCCCCATGGCGCAACCAGGCGACCGGCCTTCACGTCTTCGGCCACCAGCGGCTCGGGCGCGATGGCCACGCCCAGCCCGGCCACTGCCGCTTCCAGCAAATAATACAAATGCTCGAAGCCCTGACCGTACTTCAGCGCCTTGTCGTCGAGGCCGCTTTGCTGTGCCCAGATCGGCCAGGCTTGCGGACGTGAGGTGGTGTGCAGCAAGGGTTCGCTCAACAGTGTGCTTGCTGGTGCGTTTCGTAGCCTTTCGTAGCCGGCAAATCGCGGGCTCATGACCGGGCCGATGCGTTCGCTCACCAACTCGTAGACCTGCATATCCGCCGGCCACGGCGGCTCGGCAAACACCAGCAGGGCATCCAGACCGGGCCGTCGTGGATCGAGATCGCCTTCGCCAGCCGACAGGTGCAAGCGCAGATCCGGCAGGTCCGCATTCAGGCGCCCCAAACGCGGAATGAACCAGCGCGCCAAAAGACTGCCCGAGCAGCCGAGCACGAACGGCGCATCGGCGGTGCTTTGGGTCAGCTCGGCGCAAACGCTGCGCAAACGCTCGAAGGCTTCGCCGCTGGCATCGCGCAATCGAACGCCGGCATCTGTGAGTTTAAGGCCGCGTCCATCCTTGAAGAACAGGCTCACGCCGAGGTGTTCCTCCAGTACCTTGAGTTGCCGGCTGACCGCGCCATGGGTGACGTGCAGCTGTTCGGCAGCCTGACTGACGCTGTTCAGGCGGGCAGTGGCTTCGAAGGCGCGAAGCGCGTTCAGCGGGGGGAGGTCATGGCTCATGGGATCTGTGAGTTTTCCTGACAGGTTGCGGCGATCTTATCGGTTTTCAGCGTGGGATGTCAGGGGTAGAGTGAACCCCATCGTCACCTCTCGAATACAACTGGAGCGACCCATGACCCAGACTAATCTGCGCAACGGCCCCGACGCCAACGGCCTGTTTGGCGCGTTCGGTGGCCGTTACGTCGCCGAAACCCTGATGCCGTTGATCCTCGATCTGGCCCGTGAATACGAAGCAGCCAAGGAAGATCCGGCATTCAAAGAAGAATTGGCCTACTTTCAGCGTGATTACGTCGGACGTCCAAGCCCACTGTATTTCGCCGAACGCCTGACTGAGTTCTGCGGTGGCGCGAAAATTTACCTCAAGCGCGAAGAGCTGAACCACACCGGCGCGCACAAGATCAACAACTGCATCGGCCAGATCCTGCTGGCGCGGCGCATGGGCAAGAAACGCATCATCGCCGAGACCGGCGCCGGCATGCACGGCGTGGCGACCGCCACCGTGGCCGCGCGTTTCGGCCTCGAATGCGTGATCTACATGGGTACCACTGACATCGAACGTCAGCAAGCCAACGTGTTTCGCATGAAGCTGCTGGGCGCCGAAGTGATCCCGGTAGTCGCGGGCACCGGCACCCTCAAAGACGCAATGAACGAAGCCCTGCGTGACTGGGTGACCAACGTCGACAGCACCTTCTACCTGATCGGCACCGTGGCCGGTCCGCACCCGTACCCGGCCATGGTTCGCGACTTCCAGGCCGTCATCGGCAAGGAAACCCGCGAGCAGTTGCAAGCCCAGGAAGGTCGTCTGCCAGACAGCCTGGTGGCGTGCATCGGCGGTGGTTCCAATGCCATGGGCCTGTTCCACCCGTTCCTCGATGATAAGAGCGTCGAGATCATCGGCGTCGAAGCGGCCGGTTACGGCATCGAAACCGGCAAACACGCGGCCAGCCTGAACGGTGGCGTACCAGGCGTGCTGCACGGTAACCGTACGTTCCYGTTGCAGGACGATGATGGCCAGATCATTGACGCGCACTCGATTTCAGCCGGTCTCGACTATCCAGGCATCGGCCCGGAACACGCCTGGTTGCATGACATCGGCCGCGTCCAGTACACCTCGGTGACCGACGACGAAGCCCTCGATGCATTCCATAAGTGCTGCCGCCTGGAAGGGATTATTCCTGCACTGGAAAGCGCCCATGCCCTGGCCGAAGTGTTCAAGCGCGCACCGACCCTGCCGAAAGATCACCTGATGGTGGTCAACCTGTCCGGCCGTGGCGACAAAGACATGCAAACCGTGATGCACCACATGGAAAACTCTCAACAAGTGCAGTCCAAGCAGGAGAAACACTGATGAGCCGCCTGCAAACGCGTTTTGCCGAACTCAAGGAACAGAACCGCGCCGCCCTGGTGACCTTCGTGACCGCCGGCGATCCGAGCTATGACACGTCCCTGGCGATCCTCAAAGGCTTGCCCGGTGCCGGCGCCGACGTGATCGAGTTGGGCATGCCCTTCACTGATCCGATGGCCGATGGTCCGGCGATCCAGTTGGCCAACATTCGTGCCTTGGGCGCCAAGCAGAACCTGGCGAAAACCCTGCAAATGGTTCGCGAGTTCCGCAAAGGCAACAGCGAGACTCCGCTGGTGTTGATGGGTTACTTCAACCCGATTCACATGTACGGCGTGCCGCGTTTCATCGCTGAAGCCAAAGAAGCCGGTGTCGATGGCCTGATCGTGGTCGACATGCCGCCAGAACATAACGCTGAATTGTGCGACCCGGCACAGGCGGCGGGCCTGGACTTCATCCGTCTGACCACTCCGACGACTGACGATGGGCGTCTGCCGACCGTACTGAATGGCAGTTCCGGATTTGTTTACTACGTGTCTGTGGCGGGTGTGACCGGTGCGGGCGCGGCGACTCTGGAACATGTCGAAGAGGCCGTCACCCGTCTGCGTCGCCATACCGATCTGCCGATCAGCATCGGCTTCGGTATTCGCACACCGGAACAGGCAGCGGCCATCGCGCGTCTGGCTGATGGTGTGGTGGTGGGGTCGGCGCTGATTGATCACATCGCCAACGCCTCGACCCCTGATCAGGCTGTGGAGGGCGTACTCAGCCTGTGCGCGGCCTTGTCCGACGGCGTGCGTAAAGCGCGGGTCAGCTGAAAGTAAGAGAGGAATTAGTGCCTCGCGGCACAGCACATACAGCAAGACCGAGGGCTTCAGGACTATGTTCTGAAGCCCTTTTTGCTTTCAGGGCAACTCCAACCCACCCGCAGCCTTGTGCAACTTCCTCAAATGTTCGCCAACCTGTTTCAGGTTCTCTTCGTTGGCGGCCATTTCAGCAGCGCGGCTTGGCTCGAGCAGCGCTCGCACTTCCTTGTCGAGGTCCCCGGTCAGCACTTGAAGCTGCTTCTGACGCAGATTGCTTTCCGACTCCAGGCGTGTCCACTCGTTCGGCTGCGGCAAACCATAGCCACCGGTGCCGAGCAGTTCGGCCGGACGGCTGAGGAAGCCGCTATTGGCGAGAATCTGCTGCAAGGTGGCGTTGGCTTTATCCATGCCGCCGTTGTTCAATTCCCGAGCGCCCAGGTAGCGCTGTTTGACTTCGTCCTGGGCCAATACTAATTGTTGGCGGAAGCTCGCCTGCTCCAGTAACAGCAATGCCGCGCTGGTGCGCAGGTCCGCCTGGTCAATCCATTTGCGGCGCTCATCAGCTTTCAATGCCAGCCAGTCTTCGACCTTTTCCTGCTTGATCGGCAAGTGCTTTTTCAGCACCTCGAACATCGCTTGATAACRCTCGCGGAAGGAGTCGAAGCGATAGCCCAGGCGTAACGCTTCGCGAGGGTCGTCGAGCACGCTGGTATCCGCCAGTCCGCGGCTCTTGAGTACTTCCAGCAAGCCGTTGGGCATGATGCTGTCGAGCCCTGTCAGCTGGGCATTATTGCTGCCGCTGCGCAGCAGTTTCAGGCTTTCCACGGCGCAGTTGTTGGACAGGAAGAAGTAATTGCCGTCGTAACTCCAGTGCATCTCGGCGGCGTGCTCCACCACGTCTTCGATCTCGCTGCGCGACAGGTTCAGCGGCACCGAGGCCAGGCTGCGCAGTTCGGTCTTGGTGTATTCGTCGATCACCTGGGCCAGCGGCAACACAAACAGGCGCGATGGGTATTTGCCCACCAGCCCATCCCAACTCGACAACTGTACGTCACCGACGAAGGCGCGGTAGGACAGCACCAGATGTTGATCCAGATCGAGGCGGCAATCCGGCCCGCGAGGCCGACCGGGCGCGCAGATCACCAGTCGCAGCATGCTGTGACCCCAGCGGCTGACCCAGTTCTGGTTGGCTTCTGCCAGCAGATAGTCGACGGCATACACCCGTTCCGGATCGACCTGGCCCAAGGGCTGTTTGGCGAAATCATTACCGGCATTGAGGAAGGCGAATGATCGGGCGCAGGTGTCTTTGGCGGCGGGCGCCCAGCCGAAGTGTTCTTTGTAGTAGCGATACAGCGCAGGGCGACGGCAGGCATAGCTTGGGTCGAGGAGGAAGTACTCCATGTTGACCGCGACGAACTCCTTCGGGCTGCTCGTCTCGTAGATGTCCGGGCTGCGTTGTGTGCAGCGCTGGATCAGTGTGCGCTCGGCGTCCGGCCACAGGCGTGCGCGGTCGTAGATGTGGGTGAGCTCGTGCAACACCGTGGCGAGCAGTTCCTGACGCACGGTGCCGTGGGGACGATAGGTTTTTTTGGTCGCGGCGCTGCCGTCGGTGAGGCTGGCGAGCAGGTTGCGATTCAGGTCGAGCTCGGACACCAGCGATGCCTGGCCATAGGCATTGCTCGGCATGTTGTCGGTCCAGCCGACATCGATGTGCCGGTCCAGCTGCTCGGTGAAGCGTGGCGGTAACGCCTGCATGGCTTCATCGAGCAGCGCCTGACTGGCCTGCTGTTGCGCGGGGCTCAGGCCGTCGGTCTTGAGCCGCAATTGCAAGCCGGCCTGGGCCGTGCTGCCAAGCAGCAACACAACCCCGGCCAGCAGCCAGGCGCTTAGTGATTTCACAGTGCGAGGACGGCTTCGGCGAGAACCTGATCACTGGCGTCGCGGGCTTCCGGTACGCGGGTGCGCAAGGTATCGAAGGCCGCTTCCAGGTGTGCACCACGGATTTCACCCTCGCTGGCGACGAAACTGGCCGCATCGTCGTGGGCTTCACGGACGATCTTCGAATCGCGGATGGACGTGGTGGTATCGGAAGTGAAATCAAGCGTGCGCTGGGAGGCACGAATGATCATGTTGCTGGTGGCTACCAGGGTGTGGGCCTGGGCCACGTCGGCCAATAGCAGCAGGCCAAGGGTGGCAGCAATCAGCGGGCTACGCATGGAGTGACTCCGGAGAAACAAGGATAACTATTGGACGAGAATTGCCTGCGCCAGTTCAAGGTCGCTGGCATGAAGTTTTGGCTGGGTCCGGCGCAGGTAGATCAAGGCCGATTCCAGTTGTGCTCCTCGCAGTTGGCCGTCACTGGCGATGAACGCTGCAGCGTCATCCCGGGCGGCGATCAGCATTTTATGGTCGAAGGGCGCGGAGGTCACCATGCTGGTGGCGTAACCACTGGCTACGGTGCCTTGTGTGGACAGGTTGAAAGCGTCGAAGGCATGGGCCGAACCCGACCAGCAGGCCGCGAGAAAAACCGGAGTGATCAACAGACTTGAAAGAAAACGCATGAGGCTCGATAGCTGAAAGCGAGCCCCAAGGCTAGCGCAATGCCCGGACTAGAGCCAGCGTCGAAACATCGGGACACGACGGGCGTGTCCCGGTTCAGCGCAGTTGCCTAGATCGTCAGGATGGCCTGGGCCAGCTGTGCGTCGGTCGCATTCAGTTGTGGAGCCTGTTGGCGGATATGGTTGAGCGCGCTTTCCAGTTTCACGCCACGGATGGCACCTTCACTGGCAACGAAGCTGGCGGCATCGTCACGGGCAGCACGGACGATTTTGTTGTCGCGAAAGGAGGACGAGACATCCGAAGTCGCGTCGGAGGAAGCCTTCAGGCCATTAACGATGGAGTCGGTGGTCACGATAAAACTGGAGGCGTGGGCATTGGCAGCCATGGCAAGCAGGGCTGCAGCGCTGAGCAGGCGAAGGGGGGACATGAGGTAGCTCCTTTGGATAGACCGATAGAGAGGTGGCAAAGGATCAGACGCCTATCGTCTTAAAGCGTTCGCCACGTTTTATACAGATATTAGGCCTGCGTACATCGGTTAGAATAGTCCCGCTTGTTCATGCAGGCGAGCGCAGACACCCTTAGAATAAACTGTACTGGTTGTTTTTATATATTTAAAAACTGTAACTGTCGGTAGTTTTCTCTTCTGTACGCCCCCAATATGAAGCCCTAAAACGACAAAACCCGTCGTGGTTTCCCACGACGGGTTCTGTTTGTTCAATTCGGGTTGCTGGCGGTGGACCCGGTGGGTCAGAGCCAGCGACGCTAACTTAGCGCCAGAACGGCTTGCTCAGCTCTTCGTAGCGTTGTGCTTCGCTAATCCCGGCGTCAGCCAGCAGACGCGAATCCAGGCGAGCCAGTTGATGGCGGCTGGAGATGCGGCGCTGCCACAGCATCAGGTTGGCGATAACGCGCAAAGGCAGGGAAGCCTGGGTTTTTGCAGCAGTGTCTTCGAAGAACAGTTCGGAACTGAGTGTACGTTCCATGGTTGACATCCTTCCGCTTATGGCGGGATTAGGTAGTGGTTTAACTTTGACTGATGCCAATGATCCTCTCGTTTGGCCAGTCTCTGTAGATACAGTTCACCTGTATTGTGAGAGACCAGTTAACTGTTAAACGGTGGTGTACTGGTCTAAATTGAGGCAACTGTACCTATCAGCACCATTATGGTGCATTTGTAGGGCTTGGGCTGGAAAAGGTAGGCAATTACGGTAGGAAAAGACCGGTACAGCAGTACAGTTTTTGATTGAAAAGAATACTCCAATAGCAAGCTGACGAAACTGTGTTTGCGTCAGCTGCTATCTGTATCAATTACACCGCCAGCATGCGCCCGGTTTCTTCCAGGTTTATGTGCCAGCTCAGTGCGTCACGCAGGATATGCGGGGTATGCCCGCCGACTGCGCAAGCAGCAGTGAAGTAGTCATTCAGGGCCTGGCGATAGTCCGGGTGAACACAGTTATCGATAATGACGCGGGCCCGCTCGCGCGGGGCCAGGCCACGGAGGTCGGCCAGGCCGATCTCGGTCACGAGAATATCGACGTCATGTTCTGTGTGGTCGACGTGGCTGACCATGGGGACCACGCTGGAAATCGCCCCGCCCTTGGCGATCGACTTGGTGACAAAAATCGCCAGGTGCGCATTGCGCGCGAAGTCGCCCGAGCCGCCGATGCCATTCATCATCCGCGTGCCGCAGACGTGAGTGGAGTTGACGTTGCCGTACAGGTCGAACTCCAGCGCGGTGTTGATGCCGATGATGCCCAGGCGCCGCACCACTTCGGGGTGATTGGAGATTTCCTGGGGGCGCAGCACCAGCTTGTCCTTATAGTGCTCCAGATTCCCGAATACATCGGCATTGCGCCGGCTCGACAGGGTGATCGAACTGCCCGAAGCGAAGCTCAACTTGCCGGCGTCGATCAAATCGAAAGTCGAATCCTGCAGCACTTCGGAGTACATAGTC
>NZ_JBFTMK010000093.1:0-11316 GCF_056396965.1 Pseudomonas sp. 05N434 | reverse complement strand
CTCTCACGGCCACCCAGATAGGCTTCCAGGTGACGCTGCCAGTGCCTCTTCAACGGGATCGGTACTTTTGCATAACCGTAGCCTGGCAGGTCGACCAGACGGCGTTCATCGTCTAGCTTGAAGAAGTTCAACAGCTGTGTGCGACCCGGTGTTTTCGAGGTCCGTGCCAGGCTGGCGTGGGTCAGAGTATTCAATGCGCTGGACTTGCCGGCGTTGGAACGCCCGGCGAAGGCCACTTCAAAGCCTTCGTCGTCGGGACATTGGTCGACTTTGGCGGCGCTGAGCATAAAGGTGGACTGTTGGCACAGGCCGAGGATGGGATTCTTGAGTTGCATGGGATTTCCGATGTGGGCGGCGCCGGGAATGGACGCGGCAAGCAGTGTCGTTTCCGTTTCAGTGACGCCAGTATATAATGCCGCAGATTTTGTGTGCGCTTTGTCCCAGCGTAGGATGAAGTTCACGAGAGCGATTGACCTTGATTGCGCATTAGAACGCAGCACGCTCTCAACCCTGAAAAGGTCGTTTTATGACGAAATGGCTGCTAGCTGCCGGTGTCTTGATGCCGCTTTACAGCGCTCAGGCTACACAGGATCCGGAAGCTGTGTACAACCGTGTTTGTGGTGCCTGTCATTCCGGCCAACTACCCATGGCGCCCCGCAAGGGCGATCAGGAAGCTTGGACGCCGAGGTTGGCGAAAGGTATGGAGACGCTGGTGCAACACGTGACCCAGGGTTTCAAGGCGATGCCGCCGCGTGGTTTGTGCATGGACTGCAGTGCCGAGGATTACCGAGACATCATCCAGTGGATGAGCGAGTAAACCCGGTCCATAACTCTTTAACCCTTAGCCGTAGTTGGATTAGCTGATGAACAAATTGATCGTGAGTCTGCTGTTGACCGTGGGGATCTCCGGTATTGCCCATGCTGCAGGTGATGCGACTGCTGGTCAGGCGAAAGCCGCAGTATGTGGCGCCTGTCATGGCCCGGATGGCAATAGCATGGCGCCTAACTTTCCGAAACTGGCAGGCCAGGGCGAGCGTTATCTGAACAAGCAGCTGCACGACATCAAGTCCGGCAAACGCACGGTACTGGAAATGACCGGCCTGCTGACCAACCTCAGCGATCAGGACCTGGCCGATATCTCCGCCTACTTCGCCAGCCAGAAAGGCAGCGTCGGTGCCGCCGACCCGAAAATCGTGGCTCGCGGTGAAGCACTGTTCCGTGGCGGCGACCTGGCCAAAGGGCTGCCAGCCTGCACCGGCTGCCACTCGCCCAATGGCGCAGGCAACGCAGCTGCCGGCTTCCCGCACCTGGGCGGCCAGCATGCTCAGTACGTCGGCAAGCAATTGACCGAATTCAGAAAAGAAGAAGGTGGCCGGACCAACGACGGCGACACCAAACCAATGCAAAGCATCGCTAAAAAGCTGAGCGACGAAGATATCGCCGCCGTCTCCAGCTATATTCAAGGCTTGCACTAAGGCCTGTGATCGAGCGTTGTGAGTGATGTACATCTCTTGCAACGTTAACTCTCGATTAATCCGTCGATGCAAACATAAAAAGGGTAGCTTTGGCTGCCCTTTTTTGTGGCCGCTGCCGTTACACTACAGAACTCAAGCCCGCCGGAATCTGTCTGAAAACAGGTCGCGCGAGGCGCCCAAATTGTCCAGGAGTAAAGCATGCGTAATCTGATCATCAGCGCCGCACTCGTCGCTGCCAGCCTGTTCGGCATGACTGCCCAAGCCGCCGAAAAACCTGAAGCGCCCTATGTCGAACTGAGCAACCCGGTCCCGGTGGCCGAGCCTGGCAAGATCGAAGTCGTGGAGCTGTTCTGGTACGGCTGCCCGCATTGCTATGCCTTCGAACCCGTCATCAACCCATGGGTTGAAAAGCTGCCTTCCGACGTGAATTTCGTACGTATCCCGGCCATGTTTGGCGGCCCTTGGGATGCCCACGGCCAGATGTTCCTGACGCTTGAGGCCATGGGTGTCGAGAGCAAGGTTCACGCTGCGGTGTTCAACGCAATCCAGAAAGAACACAAGAAACTGACCGACAAAGAAGACATGGCGGACTTCCTGGCGACCCAAGGTGTAGACAAGGAAAAATTCCTGGCCACCTTCGACTCCTTCGCCATCAAGGGCCAGATCAACAAAGCCAAAGAGCTTGCCAAGAAATATGAAATCTCCGGCGTGCCTACCATGATCGTCAATGGCAAGTATCGCTTTGACATCGGCTCTGCCGGCGGCGCCGAACAAGCGTTGAAACTGGCTGACCAACTGGTCGCCAAAGAGCGAGCGGCAACCAAGGCCGTTGCCAACTAAGCGCGGCGACCGCCATGCGCCGCTGGGGAACTGAACGCATCGTTGGCCTGCACGACCCGCGGGTCAACGAGCATCACCTGGAATCAACGGGGTTGCCCGTGGACAGCCGTCTGCGTTTGCTCAGTTTCAATATCCAGGTCGGCATCAGTACCGAGCGTTATCGGCACTATCTGACCCGCGGCTGGCAGCATCTGCTGCCGCACACCGGGCGTGCCGACAACCTGCAAAAAATCGGCAATCTGCTGGGCGACTTCGATCTGGTCGCCTTGCAGGAAGCCGATGGCGGCAGCCTGCGATCGGGCTACGTCAATCAGGTCGAACACCTGGCGCAGCTCGGCGCCTTCCCTTATTGGTATCAACAACTCAATCGCAATCTCGGTCATCTCGGCCAGCACAGCAATGGCGTGCTCAGCCGCCTGCGCCCGTGGGCGATCGAGGATCATCCGCTGCCGGGGCCCAAGGGTCGCGGGGCCATTCTGGTGCGCTTCGGCGAAGGTCCGGAGGCGCTCGTGGTGGTGATGATGCACCTGGCGCTGGGCGCTCGCGCCCGTAGCATGCAACTGGCTTACATCCGCGAGTTGATCGGCGGTTATAAGCACCAGGTGCTGATGGGCGATATGAATACCCACGCCGGTGACTTGCTGCAACATTCCCCGCTGCGCGATTTAGGCCTGCTCGCGCCGCAGATGGAAGCGACCTTTCCCAGCTGGCGCCCACAGCGCTGTCTGGACCACATTCTGCTCAGCCCCACCCTGACGCTTGAAAAGGTCGAGGTGCTGGCACAGCCCATTTCCGATCACCTGCCGGTCGCGGTAGAGATTCGTCTGCCGGGCTCGCTCACGGCCGATGCATTCCCCGCGTTGAGTCCTGCCTGAATGAGCGACGAAGCACAGCGCTGGAAAGAGAAATACCTCAAAAGCATCGAACAACAGGAAAAGCTCGAACGTCGATGGGACGCCCGGCTCGACCTGCTGCGTCGCGGACTGGTGCGCAGCACCCTGGCTGCCGAAGGCACCGATCGCGCCGTTGACCTATGCATGAAGGAAATGCGCGAAGTCATACGCACAGACGACATGGACGCCGGCCTGGCAGCCTTGCTGCCGCGCCTGGAAAAAGCCGTGCTCGACTCCGAGCAACGCCGGGAAACCCGGGTTGATCAAGTCAGCGCCGCACTGACGGCGCTGGTCTCTCAGTTGCAAGCATTGCCGCTGCCACGGGAAGTGAGCCGGCCACTGAAGAGTTTCGCCAAGCAGCTGAACGGACGTGTCGGCCAGGCTCGCGAAATCCCGTTGCTGCTCAGCGAACTGAGCGGCTTGCAAGGCAAAGCCTTGAGCCTGTTGGAGAACCCTGTGGAACCGGGTCGTCCGGGTTTTCTGCAGCGCCTGTTCGGTAGCCGGGATGCAGACGAGGCTGCGCCACAGATCGCCGCCCCCGAATTGCCAATGCCTGCACCGCAACCTGTCGAGCCGGTTGCAGCTCCACTGGCCGAACTCCCACTCGCGACGGTCAATCTCGCGCCAGCCGCCAACAAACCGCAAGCCGTTGAAGCTGCCCTGCCCGCCGCTGCGCCCGCTGAACCCGTGGACACTCCGGCTCCCACAGCAACAACGGCACCCATAGCCGAAGTCGTGGCGTTCGCCCCGCCCATCCTGGAGCCAGAGGCCACGAGCAGCCAGGCCCCGGAGCCACAAATCCAGCCGAACCTCGAACACCCGCAAGAGCCGGCTCCATCGATCGCCGTACCGGCCACCCAGGCTCCGCCGGCAATCAACCCGGATGAACTGATCCCGGAGGCCAGCGATCCGCAAACGTCAGAACACGACATTCTGTATGCCCTGCCGGACTCGCCGGAACCGTCCTACAGCTCTGTGGCCAAGCACATCGAAGACACTCTGCTGGGCCTTCTCGACGACCTGACGCTGCCCGAACGCCATCGACCGCAAGCCGAAGCGATGCGCAATCGTCTTCAAAACGGCTTGAATTGGTACGAACTGCTACCCATCCTCGATGATCTGGCAACATTAATGCTGGCCATTACCGACAGCGGCCAACACGAATTCGAAGCCTATCTGCAACGACTCAACGAACGCCTCGAATCATTTCAGAGCAACCTGCAAGCCGCCAGCGAAGGCCACGCCGACAACCGCTCTGCCGCGCGAGTGATGGACACGCAGATTCGCGAGCAAGTCGACGGCCTGCAAAGCAGCATGCAGGACGCGGCGGACCTCGATGACCTCAAGCACATGCTGGAAGACCATCTCGAAGGCCTGCTCGGCACCATGGACCAGCACCAGAAGCAACGCGACGAGCGCGAGCAGGAAGTCGCTGCCCGCCTGCAAAGCCTGGCTGAAAGGGTGGCCCACATGGAGCAGGAAGCGCTGGGCTACCGCGAGCACCTCGAAGAACAGCGCCAGAAGGCTTTGATCGATCCGTTGACCGGCCTGCCGAATCGAGCGGCCTGGAGCGAACGGCTGGACCACGAAATCAGTCAATGGCAACAACACGGCAATACCCTGTTGCTGGCGATGCTCGACCTCGACCATTTCAAACGCATCAATGACAACTACGGCCATCTCGCGGGCGACAAGGTGCTGAAAATCATCGCCAGTGTGCTGCGCAAGCGTCTGCGCGGGACGGACTTCATAGCCAGGTTTGGCGGTGAGGAGTTTGTGCTGTTGATGCCTGCCACGGCGCCGATGGCCGGCGCGAAACTGTTGGAAACCTTGCGCGCATCGATCGAAGCTTGCCCATTCCACTTCAAGGGCGAGCGAGTCACTATCACCATTTCCATGGGACTGACCGCCTTCAGAGCGGGCGAACATAGCGACCTGGTGCTTAAAAGAGCTGATCAGGCGCTATATCGCGCGAAAAACACCGGGCGTAATCGGATAGAACTGGGCTGACAGTTAATTGTTCCATTTTGTTTAAAGGCGCGCTTTTGCGGTCGGCGCGCAAGGCAATACGTTACACTGTTGCATTATTGTCTCGTGTATATTGCCTCCACCATGAAACTTCTTGCTCTTATTGCTTCGCTGCTCGTATTAGCCGGTTGCGCCAGCGGTCCCCGGATTGACACCAGCCACCCTTCAGTCAATCACGACAGCCGTATTCAGTTCGTGGTGATGCATTACACCTCCGCATCCCTGGAGGACTCGCTGCAATTGCTGACCCATGGCGAAGTCAGCAGCCACTACCTGATCGGCGACGACGAGCACGCCACCATCTATAAGCTGATGGATGAAAATCTTCGAGCCTGGCACGCCGGCGAAAGCCAATGGCAAGGCCGGACCTGGCTGAATTCCAGTTCCATTGGCATCGAAATCGTCAATCCGGGCTTCCAGGACACCCCGACCGGGCGTCTCTGGTATCCCTACAGCGAAGCCCAGGTCCAATCGATGATCTTTCTGCTCAAGGACATCAGCAAGCGCCAGGGCATCAGCCCTCGCCATATCATCGGCCATAGCGACATCGCCCCCATGCGCAAGCTCGACCCTGGCCCGCTGTTCCCCTGGAAACGCCTGGCGGCCGAAGGCCTGGGAATCTGGCCGAACGAGCAGGCCGTGGCGCGTCAGCAAGCGCAGTTCGCCGTGCAGCTGCCAAGCATCAGTTGGTTTCAGGCACAACTTGCCCGCCTGGGCTACGCCACGCCACAAACCGGCGAACTGGATGCAGCGACACGCAATGTGCTGGCGGCTTTTCAGCTGCATTTTCGCCCGTCCCGTTTCGACGGCACGCCGGACGCGCAAACCGCGGCGCTTCTCCAGGTGTTGAACCAGACAAAATAATGACGCCCGCCCGACGGTCAGGGTCTTTTCCCAATCAGCAGCTATAACTCATTGGTAATCCTTCGGATATTCCATGATGACGGCTGCTCGAGAGAAGCTGCGTAGCTGGTTCTATCGCCCTTGGTTTCTGGCGACGCTGGCGGCTGCCTTGAGTGCCACGCTGCTGATGACCGGCAGTCTGTTCATTGCGATGCATCAGGTCGAGGACAACGAAAGCCAGGAGATGAACGCCCAGGGGGAGCGCTTTCTGGTCCGTCTGGAGCAGCTGTTCGGGCAACTGCGCGAAAGCCTCGACGACCTTGAAGCTCAACCGCTGCGGGGCTGCGATGATGAAATGATCGCCACATTGCAGCAAGTCARCTTCAATTACCGCTTCGTTTACGAAGCCGCTTACATGGATGCTTCAGGAATCTGCTCCAACCGCCCACGCCAGGAAGGGCTTTCGGTGATCCGGCCACCGGACATCGAGGGCCCCACCTACAGCTATTGGTTGAACACCACCACCGAACCCGATGAGAACCGCGCCGCACTGATGCTGGGGCGTGGCAATTTCCGGGTGGCTACGTCTCGCGGGCATTTGACCGACATGGTTGATCTGTCTCCGGGGAGCAGCCTGCTGGTGGTGCTCGACCACGACACCCGCGCGATTCCCGTGCTCGGTGCCGAGCAGGAGTGGCCCCCGACGCAACCCTGGCCCCCGAAAAATCACGATGCACTGCAAGTCACCCCTACCCGCCTGATTTACCGAATGCCGACCAACACTCCCGAATACCAACTGGTGCTGATCACCCCGCGTACCGGGATGCATGTGCCGGCCGTTTGGTGGTGGCTGCTTCCGGCCAGCCTCGCGCTAAGTGCCTGCGTAGGCATTCTGGTGTTTCTGCTGGTGCGCCAGCGTCAATCACTGGATGCCGAACTGCACGGCGCGATACAACGAGGCGAATTGCAGGTGTTGTATCAACCGATCTTCGACCTCGACAGTCGCAACTGTGTCGGAGCCGAAGCCTTGCTGCGCTGGCGAAGGCCGGACGGCACCTTGACCAGCCCCGAGCTGTTCATTCCCATGGCGGAAAACACCGGCCAGATCCGCCAGATGACTGATTTCGTATTACAGCGCCTGCTGGAACAGCTCGGACAACTGTTGCGCGCCAATCCGCAGTTGTATATCTCGGTCAACCTGGCGGCCTGCGACGTCATGGTGCCGCGTATCGGTCAGGTGATGGCGCGCCTGCTGGCCTTGCACCGTGTAGCCGCCAGACAGATTGCCTTTGAGGTGACCGAGCGCGGATTGGTTGATGTCGTGGTGGCCAGAGAAAACCTGCAGGCCTTGCGCGATGTCGGGCATCAGGTGCTGATCGATGACTTCGGCACTGGCTATTGCAGCCTCGCCTACCTGCAAACACTGCCCGTGGACTGCCTGAAAATCGACAAGGCATTTATCGACGCGCTGGGTCATGACGCCGCCAGCAGCGGCGTGGCACCGCACATCATTCGCATGGCCCAGGCCCTGCAACTCAAGGTGATTGCCGAGGGCATCGAACATGAAGCCCAGGCAGAGTTTCTGAGCAGCGAGGGGGTGAAGTTCGGTCAGGGCTGGCTGTTCGCGCACCCATTGAGCGCTGTGCAATTCATCGAATTGATTACCCGTGGCCGCCGACAGGCAACGCGGCGTCTGGATGACGAAGACTGAGAGGGTTCAGGCTTATACCGCCAGCGCCATGTAGAACTGCGAACCCTGCCCCGGCCGTGAATACACGCCCATCCGCCCACCGTGCAACTGCACGATCTCCTTGCACAGCGCCAGACCGAGCCCGGCGCCGCCCTTCTTGCGGCCGACCTGAACAAAAGGCTCGAATATCCTTCCTTGCTGGCTGTAGGCAATGCCTTCGCCGTTGTCTTCGACACTGATAATCACCCGCTCCCCATGACGTCGAGCCTGCAAACGTATCAGCCCGTCGCGGGAGGTATGACGCAAGGCGTTGTCGATCAGGTTATCGAGCACCCGCTCCAGTTGCGCCTGATCAGCTTGCAGCCGTGGCAACGTTCCCTGCACTTCCACCAACAGCTCAATGCCCTTCTCCTGCGCCGGGCCGGCAAAGCGTGCCTGGGCCTGCTCCAGTAAATCTTTGATGGAGCACGGCGCCAGGGTGAGTTTTTGCAGGCCATTCTGATAGCGAGAGAAATTCAGCAGGTCGTTGATCAACTGCATCAAGCGCTGCATTTCTTCATTCACGGTGTTCAGCAAGTCGGCCTCACGGGAATCCTCGGCAAAATGCGCCCGCTCGCGGARCAGGCCGAATGCCATGTGCATCCCGGTGACTGGCGTGCGTAACTCATGGGAAGCACGCAAGACGAACTCGCTGCGCACCCGTTCGAAGGCACGCTGCTCGGTGACGTCATGCAACACCATCACGGCGCCGAGAATATGCCCCTGGGTATGGCTGACCGGCGTCAGGCTATACGTCAGCAATCGCGACTCCCCGTCAACCTCGATGCTCAGGTCGTCCGGCACTCGCTCCAGGGTGCCGCCGCGCAGCACCAGGTGCAGTTGTTCATCCAGTTCGGGACGCTCAAGTGCCGTGCCCAGCCCTTGGCCGAGACGCTCGGTGTCCCAGCCTAACTGGCGCTGAGCCACCGGATTGAGGTGCTCGAGCTGACCTTGACGATCAATGATCAGCAAACCGTCGTCGATGCTATCGAGCACTGCTTGCAAACGCTGCTGTCCGGCGAGTAGCTCGTCGATATTAGTGGCTTGGTGCTGTCGCAGGGCCTCGGCCATGATTCCGAAGCGTCGGGTCAGCTGGTTCATTTCCACTGCGGAGGAAATCGGCAGAGTCACTTCGAAATTGCCTTGGCCGATGTTGTCAGCCGCCGCCGCCAGGGCCTCGATCGGAGCTCCGAAACGCTGGGCGATCGCATGGGCGGTAATGAACCCGATGAACAGCACCCCCACCCCGATCAACCCGAGCAGGCCGGCAATCAGCAACGCGCGGTCCCGGGCCTGGCGTTCGGTTTCACTGATGTTATCCAGCGCGCGCTTCTGTTCGGCGATCAAACCGTTGCGCAACGTGTTGAATTTTTCCGTGAGATCCCCGCCCCCAGTGAGCACCTGTGCCGTATCGCGGGAAAGATCGTAGGCCTGCAGAAAGCTCTGGTAATCAGCCTTGGCCTTTTTGAACCCGTACTGGGCGCCCTCGCTGGACGGCTCGCGAGCAATGCCTTCATCGAGCAATTCGAGGTAATGCTGTCGGGATGCCTCGAGCGCCGCGGGATCAGGCTTCTCGCCGAGCATGATGATCAGTTGATCACCCAGGGTCTGGCGCAGCTTCAATCCCAGGTCCAGCCTGACGAAGTTGTCACGGATCAGGGCCTCCTGTGTACCAGCCATCTGCATCACGCTGACCAGGCCTAGCAACAGCCCGAGCAGCGCCACGGTGATCAAGGCTGAAATACTCAGGAACAACCGGGTGCGCAATGTCATCGCCAGTTTCATCGGGTGCAGCTCACAGGTTGTACTGCTTGCGTTTGCGGTACAGGGTCGAGGCGTCGATACCCAGGGTCTTGGCCGCCTGATCCAGGGTATCGGCGGTGGCAAGGACCGCGCCGATGTGGGCTTTCTCCAACTCATCCAAGCTCAACGCGGCGCCAATGCGTGGCGTATTGTTGGTCGGAGCTTCGGCCATGCCCAAGTGGCTGATCTCGACCCGCTCCTGCGGACAAATAATGCTCGCCCGTTCCACCACGTTGCGCAGCTCGCGGATATTGCCGGGCCAGCGGTAGCTGAGCAGCGCCTCGCGGGCCTCGTCGCTGAAACACCGGGCCGGACGCGAGTATTCCTTGACGAAGCGCGCCAGGAAACGGTCAGCCAGGTTCAGGATGTCTTCCCTGCGTTCGCGAAGCGGCGGCAGGTGCAAAGTGATGACGTTCAGCCTATAGAGCAAATCCTCACGAAAGCGCCCGTCGCGGACCATGTCTTCAAGGTTGAGGTTGGTAGCCGCGAGGATTCGCACGTCGGCGCGACGGGTCACCGGGTCACCCACACGCTCGTATTCCTTGTCCTGGATGAAACGCAGCAACTTTGGCTGCAAGGTCAGGGGAAAATCGCCGATCTCGTCGAGAAACAACGTTCCGCCATCAGCCTGATTGACACGCCCCAAGGTGCTTTCGCTGGCACCGGTGAACGCGCCACGGCTGTGGCCGAAGAGTTCACTGTCCATCAATTCCGCTGTCAGGGAGGGGCAGTTGATGGTGATGCAGGATTTCTTCTGGCGTTTGCTCCAGCCATGAATGGCCTGTGACAGCTCACCTTTACCGGTGCCGGACTCTCCGAGAATCAGAATGTTGGCGTCGGTACTGGCGACCTGGCGTGCGGTTTCAAGCACCACTTTCATCGCCGGGCTGTGGGAGTCCAGCCCCTCCTTGGGTTTACGCACTTCACCTTCGAGGGCTTCCAGGCGTGCCGAGAGTTGCCGCACTTCCAGCTGTTTGGCGGTGGCCAGACGTAACTGATCAGGGCTGCAAGGTTTGACCAGATAGTCGGCGGCACCGGCCTGAATTGCATCCACGGCAGTGTCTACGGCGGAGTGAGCGGTGACGATCACCACACGCATCCAGGGCGCCTGAATTCGCATCTGGGCCAGCACATCGAGGCCATTGTCTTCACCCAGGCGCAAATCGAGGAAGCACAGATCGAAAACCTGACGCTGCAACAAGGCTTCGGCCTGAGCAGCGCTGGTCGCGGTGGCCACGCTGTAGCCTTCGTCTTCGAGGCAATAGCGAAAGGTTCGAAGGATGGCGGATTCGTCGTCCACCAGCAGAATGCGGCCTTGATGCTCAGTGGCTGATTCCATGTTCCTACGCTCCTTTAATAGGTGTTCTTGGTTAGTCCCGGAAAAATCGGGCAAGTTGCATGATTGATTCTGGTCGATTCCAGCCACAACAGGCTATCTATCTACTCAAAGTTCAGCTAATACGCTGATTTATTTGAACTTTTATTTACAGACCATTCTTTCAGCGATTGCCTGCGTCCCTTTCTGACATCTACGCCCTCCCCGCAATTCCAAAAATATTGAAAGTGCCTGCGAACTCATCGTGCATTACGCACGACTGCAAACGGATCATCGTGCAGGATGCGTCTAAAACGTTTTCTACAAACACAATAACCTTTTGATTTCTATCGTATTTATTCTTTATTAAAGCTGGCATGCAGGCTGCAA
>NZ_JBFTMK010000092.1:0-14726 GCF_056396965.1 Pseudomonas sp. 05N434 | reverse complement strand
TCGAAGAATGGCCCGATGCGCCGCGGCAATGGCTGGAAAATGGTCTGCTCGCACGCCTGCTCGGGTTTATCGAACGTGCCGTGGATGGCCAGTGGGCGCTGGACATCGCGATCTATGAATACCAGTTGCAGGCGATCGTCGATGCGGTGAACGCCGCCTTCGAGCGTGGCGTAAAGGTTCGGGTCCTGTACCACGCCCAACCCGGCGAAGACACCACGGCGCTGAACGAAGCCAGCCTGGAAAAAATCCCGGCGGCGAACAAACGCGGGCGAGTCACCCACAATATCTTTCACGACAAGTTCATGGTCCTGAGCCGGCTCGATGCCGCGGGGCAGCATCAGCCCGAAGCAGTACTCTGCGGCAGCACCAACTTCACTGCCAACGGCGTTTACCGTCAGGCCAATGTCGTGCATGTGCTGGACGACGCTCGGATCGGCGCCACTTACCTGCAAACCTTCGAGCAGGTCTGGGCCACACCGACGGACGTCGGCGCCACACGGGACTGGCTCACCGAACATAATCCGATGCAGCCTGACCAGCCGCTGTTCGCCGGTTTTTCACCGCGCTCGGGCGAGGGCGACTTGAGTGAGTTCATCAAGATCATCAACGCCGCCAAAAAAGACCTGCTGTTTGTCACCGCATTCACCTTGCCGGACAAAATACTCAACGCGCTGCTCGGCCAACCCCACGACGACATCTTGCGTTACGGCCTGCAAAACACGGTCAGCAACATCACCGGTTTCCATGCCGACCGCACCGCCGAGTTCGCCGCCACCGCGCTGCTCAACACCGGCCTTGAAGGCTGGCTCAAGGAAAACATGAAAGGCCAGAAGGGCAACCTGCTGGTGCACACCAAAGCCATCGTCGTCGATTTCACCAGCGATTCACCGACCATCATCAGCGGCAGCCACAACCTCAGTGACGCGGCCAGCAACGGCAATGACGAAAACTACCTGATCATCCGTGGCGACACCGACCTGGCCGATCGTTACGGGCTGGAACTGCTGCGCTTCTACGAACATTACCGGTTCCGCTACTTCGCAAAGAAACTGCAACTCAAGCAGGTCCGGCCGTTGGCGGCGGATGACAGCTGGACCGATGACTATTACCGCGAGGGCGACCTGCGGATGTTGTCGCGGCTGCGTTTTTCCGGACGATAAACACACCGGCGGGCACTTTTTGTAGCAGCTGCCGAGCAGCGCAAGGCTGCTGCTACAGGTCAGTTATCTGCCCATTGCATTACTCATCAAACGTGCATTCAACCGCTCCCGTGCCCGAGGCGCAGTGCATAAAGTGCTGAGGGTTCTCTGCAACCACGGCAAGTCGTGGCGGGGTTTGTGGGCAATCTGTTTGGGCCTGAGCTTGCCGATGTGCTTTTTGAAATGTTCTTCCAGGGTTTCCGGGGTGCCTATGCCCTTGAGCTTCGTCAGCAGCTTCCCCTCCTCGTAGAACAGCAAAGTGGGTGTGCCTTTGACTTCCGGATGCCGAGGGGACTTGCTCGTATCCAGCATATAGATGCACGCATGATCTTTGTACTTCTCGGCAATGGCCTGGAAAACCGGTCCGGCCCCTTCGCAGGCGGGACAGTGGTCGTTGCCGAAATACAGAATCACCGGGCGCCAAGTGTTGAGCGCTTTGCGGTAGGCCGGATCCAATGACTGGGTGGACATCGAACTCATTGAAATCTCCTTTTCAAAGACTATCGAAGGCCCTTTGACGTTAAAGGAGGCGAGCGGGTGGGTCTACTGTCAGAAATTACAGGTGTGCTCTGCTTCTTTTTGACCTGCAATGCACCGCAATGTGACTCAACCACACACAGCCTGTAGCCAACGGTAGCGTTCAGCCAGCTGTCTTTTCGTAACACTTTCTTCGCGCCTGTGCGCATCCATTTGATTCAAAACACTTTTCAAATCCTCCGAGATTCCGGCCACATCCTGTGGCACACTTTCTGCTGTCTATTCCGTTGTTACATACCTTGTTCCGGTATAACGGAATAAACACAGCCCTGGAGTGCTTGCCATGCATCGCCGACCTTCCTTGTTTAAAGCGTGTGTTTTCGTTCTCGCGGCTTCGGCCGCTGCCGTGGGTGTCGCTCAAGCGGCAGACAGCAAGCTCGACAGCGTGCTGGCCCGTGGGAAATTGATTGTGGGCACGGGCAGTACCAATGCGCCGTGGCACTTCCAGGGAGCGGACGGCAAGTTRCAGGGTTTTGATATCGATATCGCGCGGATGGTGGCCAAGGGGTTGTTCAACGACCCGAGCAAGGTCGAGTTCGTGGTGCAGTCGTCCGATGCGCGGATTCCGAATCTGCTGACCGACAAGGTCGACATGAGTTGCCAGTTCATCACCGTGACCGCCAGCCGCGCCCAACAGGTCGCGTTCACGCTGCCGTACTACCGCGAAGGTGTTGGTCTGTTGCTGCCGGCCAACAGCAAGTACAAGGAAATCGAGGACCTCAGGGCCGCCGCCGACGGTGTGACCGTGGCGGTACTGCAGAACGTGTACGCCGAAGAACTGGTGCATCAGGCGCTGCCCAAGGCCAAGGTCGATCAGTACGACAGCGTGGATCTGATGTATCAGGCGGTGAACTCCGGCCGTGCCGACGCGGCGGCCACCGATCAGTCGTCGGTGAAATACCTGATGGTGCAGAACCCAGGCCGTTATCGCAGCCCGACCTACGCCTGGAGCCCGCAGACCTACGCCTGTGCGGTCAAACGCGGCGATCAGGATTGGCTGAACTTCGTCAACACCGTGCTGCATGAAGGCATGACCGGCGTTGAATTCCCGACTTACGCGGCATCGTTCAAGCAGTGGTTCGGTGTCGACCTGCCTACACCTGCAATCGGTTTCCCAGTCGAATTCAAATGATCCCGTGAGAGCGGGGCGGTGATACATCGCCCCGCTCAAGGTACTGCTGACCATGAACTATCAGTTGAATTTTGCCGCCGTGTGGCGCGACTTCGACACCTTGCTGGCGGGGCTCGGTCTGGGTCTTGAGCTGGCGCTGGTGTCGATCGCCATCGGCTGCGTGATCGGCCTGCTGATGGCGTTTGCTTTGCTGTCGAAGCACCGCGCATTGCGGGGGCTGGCGTCGGTGTATGTGACGGTGATCCGTAATACGCCGATTCTGGTGTTGATTCTGTTGATCTACTTCGCGTTGCCGAGCCTGGGTATTCGCCTGGACAAGATCCCGTCGTTCATCATTACCCTGTCGCTGTATGCCGGGGCGTACCTGACTGAAGTGTTTCGTGGCGGGCTGTTGAGCATTCCCAAGGGACTACGTGAAGCCGGGTTGGCGATCGGCTTGGGCGAGTGGCAGGTCAAGGCGTACATCACCGTGCCGGTGATGCTGCGCAATGTGCTGCCGGCGCTGTCGAACAACTTCATTTCGCTGTTCAAGGACACCTCGCTGGCGGCGGCGATTGCCGTGCCGGAGCTGACCTATTACGCGCGCAAGATCAATGTCGAGAGCTACCGGGTGATCGAAACCTGGCTGGTGACCACAGCGCTCTATGTTGCGGCCTGTTACCTCATTGCCATGATGCTGCGTTACCTCGAACAGCGTCTGGCGATTCGCCGTTAGGAGGCCCCATGTACGAATCCCCCAGTTGGTTGCATGAGTTATGGGTGGCCCGGGATGTCCTGTGGCAGGGCTTCCTGACCAGTGTGCAGTGCTCGGGCCTGGCGATTTTGCTGGGCACGCTGGTCGGCATCGTCGCCGGCCTGGTACTCACTTACGGCACGTTCTGGATGCGCGCGCCGTTCCGGTTCTACGTCGACATCATTCGCGGCACGCCGGTGTTTGTATTGGTACTGGCCTGCTTCTACATGGCGCCGGCACTGGGCTGGCAAATCAGCGCCTTCGGGGCAGGCACTTTGGGCCTGACGCTGTTTTGCGGTTCCCATGTCGCCGAGATCGTGCGCGGTGCGTTGCAAGCGCTGCCCAGCGGTCAGATGGAAGCGAGCAAGGCCATCGGCCTGACGTTTTACCAGGCACTGGGTTATGTGTTGTTGCCCCAGGCGTTGCGGCAGATCTTGCCGACCTGGGTCAACTCGTCCACCGAGATCGTCAAGGCGTCGACCTTGTTGTCGGTGATCGGCGTCGCCGAGCTGCTGCTCAGCACTCAACAGATCATCGCCAGGACCTTCATGACCCTGGAGTTCTACCTGTTCGCCGGATTGCTGTTTTTCGTCATCAACTACGCCATCGAATTACTCGGCCGGCACATTGAAAAGCGGGTGGCCTTGCCATGACACAAGCTCAAGTTTCGACCCAGAATCAGGCGCTGCTGGACATCCGCGGCCTGCACAAACAATACGGCCCGCTCGAAGTGCTCAAGGGCGTCGACCTGACCATGCAGCGCGGCAATGTGGTCACGCTGATCGGCTCCAGCGGCTCGGGCAAGACCACGCTGCTGCGCTGCGTGAACATGCTCGAAGAGTTCCAGGGCGGGCAGATTCTGCTCGACGGTGAATCCATCGGCTATGACGAGGTCAACGGCAAGCGCGTGCGCCACCCGGAAAAAGTCATCGCCCGCCATCGCGCCATGACCGGCATGGCCTTCCAGCAATTCAATCTGTTCCCGCACCTCACCGCGTTGCAGAACGTCACCCTCGGGTTGCTCAAGGTGAAAAAACTGCACAAGGATGAAGCCGTGGCGCTGGCGGAGAAATGGCTGGAGCGGGTCGGCCTGCTGGAGCGCCGCGATCATTACCCCGGTCAGTTGTCCGGTGGTCAGCAACAGCGCGTGGCGATTGCCCGGGCGATTGCGATGAACCCGAGTTTGATGCTGTTCGATGAAGTCACCTCGGCCCTCGATCCGGAACTGGTGGGCGAAGTGCTGAACGTGATCAAGGGCCTGGCCGAGGATGGCATGACCATGCTGCTGGTGACCCACGAAATGCGTTTTGCCTTCGAGGTCTCGGACAAGATCGTGTTCATGAATCAGGGGCGGATCGAAGAGCAGGGGCCGCCCAAGGAACTGTTCGAGCGCCCGCAGTCGCCGCGACTGGCGGAATTTCTCAAGAGCACCCGCTTTTAAGCCTTCACTTTTTAATCAGGAGAAACACCCATGAGCATTACTCGTTACGGCACCGGCAGCACCGCCGGTGGCGGCCAGCCCCGTCCTTTTGCCCGCGCCGTCGAAGCCGATGGCTGGCTGCACGTGTCCGGCCAAGTGCCGGCGGTGGATGGTGAAATCATCGTGGGCGGGATTGTCGAGCAGACTCACCAGACCATGAAAAACCTGATCGCGATTCTGCAAGAGGCCGGTTACGGGCTCGAAGACGTGGTGCGCACGGGCGTGTGGCTGGAAGACCCGCGGGACTTCTGGAGTTTCAACAAGGTGTTTTCCGAGTACTTCAAAAGCGAACACGCCCCAGCCCGGGCCTGCGTGCAGGCGAACATGATGGTCGATTGCAAGGTCGAGATTGATTGCATCGCGTACAAGAAAAAGGCCTGAACCGCAGTGAATTCTTCGCGGGCAAGCCTCGCTCCTACAAACGGCGAAATCCTGTAGGAGCGAGGCTTGCCCGCGAAGGCGGCCTTCTGGGTAAACTCCCGGCACTTTGAATGGGACCACTGAAATGACCGAAGACACCATCAAGCGCCGGGCTCGCGGTCTGGACCGGGCGTTCGACATCCTCGATTTCCTCAAGGAAATCGGCCAGCCCCTGCGCCCGAACGAAATCGCCAGCGGCATCGGCAGCCCGAAATCCACGATCTATGAACTGGTAGCGTCCTTATTGGAGCGGCGCATCCTCGAACCCGTGGGCAAGGAAGGTCACGTTTACCTCGGTCGTCAGCTGTACTTCCTCGGGCAGGCGCATTTGCGTCATTTCGACCTGTCCCGCGAGGCCGATCACGCCTTGCAGGAAATCGTCAGCCAGACCCGCGAAACCGCGCAGATGTGCCTGCTCAACGGGCGCAAATACACCGTGGCATTGATGAAAGAGGGGGAGCGGCATTTCCGCATTTCCTCGGACATCGGCGAAAACGCGCCGATCCCCTGGACCGCTTCCGGGCGCCTGCTGCTGGCGCACCTGAGCGATCAGCAAATTGTCGATTTGATCGACCCCGACGACTTCATCCTGCCCGACGGCAAACGCCTGCCACTGGAGCAGTTTCTTGAGGAAATCCGCCAGGCCGCCATCGACGGATTCTTTTCCTTCGACAGCGTCGCCGACACCTTTACCCATTGCTTCGCCGCCCC
Organism: Pseudomonas sp. 05N434; assembly: GCF_056396965.1. Classification (NCBI taxonomy): domain Bacteria; kingdom Pseudomonadati; phylum Pseudomonadota; class Gammaproteobacteria; order Pseudomonadales; family Pseudomonadaceae; genus Pseudomonas; species Pseudomonas sp. 05N434. The sequence continues at coordinate 8,514 of NZ_JBFTMK010000092.1, read as the reverse complement.
GGTCAAAGACCCGAGCGGCGTGGCCATCGCGACCCTGTGCATCGTCGCCCCACGGGCCGATGCGAAGAACAATTACAACGACTATCGCCGGGTGCTGATCGACAGCGCCAACAGCCTCGCCCGGCGTATCAACGAATAACAGCGGCTGCCTGCGGCCGTGTGTGAGGAGATCGACCATGTCTACTGCCATCAATACCGCCGCCGTGGAAAAGGGCGCCGCCCAGACCGGCGCCAACCTGGTGCGGGACGTCAGTCTGCCGGCGCTGGTGCTGCACCGCGACGCGCTGGAACACAACATTCGCTGGATGCAGGACTTCGTCAGCCACAGCGGCGCGGAACTGGCACCTCACGGTAAAACCAGCATGACCCCGGCGCTGTTTCGTCGCCAACTGGACGCCGGTGCCTGGGGCATCACCCTGGCCAGCGCCACGCAAACCCGCGCGGCTTACGCCCATGGTGTGCGCCGGGTGCTGATGGCCAATCAACTGGTCGGCACGCCGAACATGGCACTGATCGCCGACCTGCTGACAGACCCGACTTTCGATTTCTATTGCATGGTCGATCACCCGGATAACGTCGCCGACCTCGGCGCGTTTTTCGCCTCGCGGGGCGTGCGCCTGAACGTGATGATCGAGTACGGCGTGGTCGGCGGTCGTTGCGGTTGCCGCACCGAAGCCGAAGTGCTGGCACTGGCCAAGGCTATCAACGCTCAACCGGCGTTGGCGCTGACCGGCATCGAGGGCTACGAAGGGGTGATTCACGGTGATCATGCGGTGAGCGGCATCCGCGAGTTCGCCGCCTCCCTGGTGCGTCTGGCGGTGYAGTTGCAGGACAGTGGCGCGTTCGCGATTGCCAAGCCGATCATCACCGCGTCGGGGTCGGCGTGGTACGACCTGATCGCCGAGTCGTTCGAAGCGCAGAATGCCGGCGGGCGTTTCCTCAGCGTGCTGCGCCCCGGCAGTTACGTGGCCCACGACCATGGCATCTACAAAGAAGCGCAATGTTGCGTGCTCGACCGTCGCAGCGACCTGCACGAAGGTTTGCGCCCGGCGCTGGAAGTCTGGGCGCATGTGCAGTCGTTGCCCGAACCGGGTTTTGCGGTGATCGCCCTGGGCAAGCGCGACGTGGCCTACGACGCCGGTTTGCCGGTGCCGTTGCTGCGTTACAAGGCCGGCGTGGTGCCGGCGACCGGCGATGATGTGAGTGCCTGCAAGGTGACGGCGGTGATGGACCAGCACGCATTCATGACCGTGGCGCCGGGAGTTGAGTTGCGGGTGGGCGATATCATTTCGTTCGGGACTTCGCACCCGTGTTTGACGTTCGACAAGTGGCGTATCGGGTGTCTGGTGGATGAGCAGCTGAATGTCATCGAAACCATGGAAACCTGTTTCTAAGAGCCCCCACAACATGAACAACATCAGCCCTCTGGGCCCCAACATCCCGCGCATCGCCCTGATCGGCGAGTGCATGATCGAACTGCAGCAGCGCGCCGACGGCTCTCTGCAACAGAGCTTCGGCGGCGATACCCTGAACACCGCGGTCTATCTGGCCCGTGAACTGGGCGATGGCGGCACGGTGGATTACGTCACTGCCCTGGGTGATGACAGTTTCAGCGATGCGATGTGCCAGAGCTGGGCCAGCGAACACATCGGCCTGGGCATGGTCCAGCGTTTGCCCGGTCGCTTGCCCGGTCTGTATTGCATCCAGACCGACGCGGCCGGCGAGCGGCGTTTTCTCTACTGGCGCAATGAAGCGGCCGTGCGCGATTGCTTTACCACCCCGGCGGCCGCGCCGATCCTGGCAGCGCTGCCGGATTACGACGTGCTGTATTTCAGCGGCATCACCCTGGCGGTGCTCGGTGAACAGGGCCGGGAGAAACTGCTGGACACCCTGATCGAAGCCCGACAGCGGGATGCGCGGATCGTGTTCGACAACAATTATCGACCACGCCTATGGGCTTCGGTCGAGGACGCACGAGCGGCTTATCGCGAAGTGTTGCCCTATGTCGACCTGGCGTTGCTGACGGTTGATGACGAGCAGGCGCTGTTCCAGTTTTCCGATTGCGCGGCGGTGTTTGCCGCTTACGAGCAGATGGGCACGCCCGAAGTGGTGCTCAAGCGCGGTGCCGAGGCGTGTCTGATTCGCTGTGACGGCGAGTCGTTCGAAGTGCCGGCGCAAGTGGTCGAACGGGTGGTGGACACCACGGCGGCGGGAGATTCGTTCAGCGCGGCGTATCTGGCTTGCCGCCTCAAGGGTGGGAGCCCGGTCGAGGCTGCTGAAGCGGGGCATCGCTTGGCGAGTCGGGTGATTCAAGTGCCGGGGGCACTGATCCCCAAAGATTGAAATGCAATCTTTGGGAATGCTGTGATTTTTTTGGCAAGCCTCACCCTGTACATCGAGCCAACCGATCAGTCCCGGTAAAACACCTGCACCAAGTGATACCCGAACTTGCTCTTGATCGGCCCATGCACCACCCGCAGCGGTTTTTTGAAGATCACCGCATCGATTGCCCCGACCATCTGCCCGGGCCGTACTTCGCCAAGATCCCCGCCGCGTTTGCCGGACGGGCAGGTGGAGTATTTCTTGGCCAGCACATCGAAGGCTTCACCCTTGGCGATGCGTTGTTTGAGCTGCTCGGCTTCTTCCGAGGTTTTCACCAGAATATGGCGGGCTTGGGCTTTCATTGGGCGTACCTTGCAACGGTGGTGGCTATGTTGGTGCCAGCGTGGGGCGCGCGATTATGCCTTAACTCAGCCGGCTTGGCCGATCATCGTGCGAATCTTGTTGGCCAACAGGTCCATGGAAAAGGGTTTGGCCACCATGTCCATGCCTTCCTCCAGGAAGCCCTGGCGTTCGGCGGCTTTCTCGGCATAACCGGTAATGAACAGCACTTTGAGCTCCGGGCGGTGCTGACGAGCGATTTCCGCCAGTTGCCGACCGTTCATGCCCGGCAGCCCGACGTCGGTTACCAGCAGATCGACCCGCAGGTCGGACTCCAGCAAGGGCAGGGCGCTCTGCGCATCTTCGGCTTCATGGGCGTGATAACCCAACTCTTTGAGCAGGTCGAGCACCAGCATGCGCACCGCCGGATCGTCTTCCACCAACACCACGGTTTCACCGGCAACCGCTGGCGGTGCTTCGCCGGTGACCGKCAGCTGCGCGTGTTCCGGCAGGGCGACGTGCAACCGTGGCAAATACAGGCGAACGCTGGTGCCCTGGCCAGGCCGGCTGTGCAGGCTGACGTGCCCGCCCGACTGCTGGGCGAAACCATAGATCATCGACAACCCAAGGCCGGTGCCCTGGCCGATGGGTTTGGTGGTGAAGAACGGATCGAAGGCCTTGGCCAGTACTGATGGGGTCATGCCGGCACCGTTGTCGCTGACGGCAATCATCAGGTAATCCCCGGCCCTGACTGGCTCCAGCGGAGTGACGTCGCTGCCGTCGAGGTGAACATTGGCGGTTTCGATCAACAACTCGCCGCCATCGGGCATCGCATCCCGGGCGTTGATCACGAGGTTGAGCAAGGCGTTTTCCAGTTGGCTGACATCGGTACTGACCGGCCAGACCTCATTGGCCAGCTTCAGTTTGAGCTCGATGTGATCGCCCTTGGTCCGGCTGAGCAAGTCTTCCAGGGAATGCACCAGCTGGTTGGCGTCCAGTGGCCTGCGATCCAGTGACTGACGCCTTGAGAATGCCAGCAACCGATGGGTCAGGGCGGCGGCGCGATGGGCCGAGGACACCGCCGCTTCGGTGAAGCGACCGATCTCGGCCGCGCGCCCATCGGCGATGTAGCGCTGCATCAAATCGAGGCTGCCGATGATCCCGGTGAGCATGTTGTTGAAGTCATGGGCGATGYCGCCGGTGAGCTGGCCGACCGCTTCCATTTTCTGCGCATGGCGCAAGGCGTCTTCGGCACGCTCACGCTCGAACATCTCGTTCTGCAGTCGCTGGTTGGCTTCGGCCAGTTGTTGGGTGCGAGCGCTCACGCGTTCTTCCAGGGTTTCGTTGRGGTTGCGCAGCGCCTCTTCAGTCTGTTTGCGCTCGGTCTCGTCGATCACGAAGATGTAGAAACCATTCACCGCGCCGTCTGCGCCGTGGCGTGGCAGGTAGTTCATCAGGGCCTGGCGGGTGCTGCCATCGCGGYGATCGGCGCTGATGCTGAAACAACAGGTCTTGCCTTTCAGCGCCTCGGCGATGTATTCGGCGCGCAGGGCATAGGCTTCATCGCCGAGCACTTCACGAATGGTGCGGCCGTAAAGCTCCTGGGGCGTGAGGCCATACCATTCCAGATAGGCGGCATTGTTCAGGCGAAAGCGCTCTTCGCGGTCCACATAACTGATCAGGATCGGCATCGCGTTGATGATCAGTTGCAGCTCGGTCTGGCTTTGGCGCAAGGCCTGTTCGATGTGTTTGCGTTCGGTCAGGTCCAGCGCGGCGCCGAGAAAGCGGATCGGCCGGCCATGGTGGTCCTTGTAGCAACGACCCCGGGCAAACACCCAGCGCAACTGGCCATCGGMTTGCAGCAAGCGATATTCCTCGGCGTACTCGCTGCCATGGGTGATGCAGTGCTTGATGCTGCGGGCGATCATGGCGCGGTCTTCCGGGTGCACGCCGTGGAGGTATTCGCTGATCGGCAACTGGCTGGCCATGGCCGGATCGACGCCATGCAATTGCGCGAAGTGCGCATCGGCGATGAAACGGTCTTCGCCAATGTCCCAGTCCCAGGTGCCGACGGCATCGGTGGCGGCCAGTGCCAGTTGCAGGCGCTGCTCGGTTTCTTGCTGGGCCTTGAGGCTGGCGGCAGAGCGTTGTTCCAGTTCGAGGGCGATGCGGCGACGTTCGTTGGTTTCGATGGCCGTGACCAGAATCCCGGCAACCTCGGCGCTTTCGTTGCGAATGGGGCTGTAGGTCAAATCCAGCCAGAAGTCGGAATCCCGACCGTCGCGTTGCAAGGTGAAGCGCTGTTCGCTGTAGGTCCGCACCTGACCCTGTAGGACGGCGCTGTAAATCGGGTCGGTAAAGTCTTTGAGTTCCGGCCAGATCTGGTGCGTCGGTTGTCCGAAAGGATCACGATGTCCACCGCGGTGCGCAAGCTCTGCGGCCAGTTTTCGGCGGCGCCCAGCGGGTTGTTTGTCCAGTCCAGTCGGGCAATCAAGGCCTGGGCATCGCTGGCGGTCGGTGGTGCGTTCATCTACATGTCCTGCGCATGAGTCAGTGTGGCGGCGTCTACTATCCTTGCAAGGCGGTAGACGCTGGATGACCCGCATGGGGTCATTTTTTTCATTGAATGCTTCGCGGGTGCTTTTTGCCATGGAAATCGATGCACTGTTGCAGATTCTGGCCAGCCGCCATGGCTCCGATCTTTACCTGTCCACGGGCGCGCCACCCAGCGCGAAATTTGACGGTGTGCTCAAAGCCCTGACCGATCAACCGTTCAAGCCGGGAGAAGTGGCGGCCATTGCCGCGTCCATCATGGACGCCGAACAGCGCCTGGAGTTCGATCGGGACCTGGAAATGAACCTGGCACTTTCCCTGCCCGGGGTCGGGCGTTTCCGGCTCAATATCTTCAAGCAGCGCAATGATGTGTCCATCGTGGCGCGCAACATCAAGCTCGACATTCCACGCTTCGAAGACCTCAACTTGCCACCGGTGCTGCTCGAAACCGTGATGCTCAAACAAGGGCTGATGCTGTTTGTCGGTTCGACCGGCTCGGGCAAGTCGACCTCGCTGGCAGCGCTGATCGATTACCGCAACCGCCACAGCAGCGGTCATATCATCACTATCGAAGACCCGGTCGAGTTTATCCATCGGCACAAGAAGTCGATCGTCAATCAGCGCGAGGTCGGCGTCGATACCCGCAGTTTCCACGCTGCGCTGAAAAACACGTTGCGCCAGGCACCAGACGTGGTGTTGATCGGCGAAATCCGTGACCGCGAGACTATGGAACATGCGCTGGCGTTTGCCGATACCGGTCATCTGGTAATTTCCACGTTGCATGCGCACAACGCCAATCAGGCGCTGGATCGGGTGATCAATTTCTTTCCCGAAGAGCGCCGGGGGCAGTTGCTCAACGACCTGGGCAACAACCTCAAAGCGTTTGTGTCCCAGCGTCTGGTGCGTACCCGCGACGGGCAGCGCCGGGCGGCGGTGGAGGTGATGCTGGGCACACCAACCATCGGCGACCTGATCCGGCGCAATGAGTTTGGCGAACTCAAGGGGATCATGGAGAAGTCTTCAGAGGTGGGGATGCAGACGTTTGACGGGGCGCTGTTCGCGCTGTTTGCCGAGGGCGCAATCGATGAGGCAGAGGCGTTGAAACATGCTGATTCGGTGAACAATCTGCGCTTGCGCCTGAAAATGCACGCCGAGGCCACACCCGGCCCCCATAAGCCGCCGGGTGAATGGGGGCTGATGGACTGAAGGGGCCGACGCTGATCAAAAATGTGGGAGCGGGCTTGCTCCCACAGTAGGTCTAGGCGTCAGTCGTTCAGTTCGGGGCGGTTTCGAAATTGCTCCAGGGCTTCGGGGTTGGCCAGTGCATCGGTGTTCTTCACCTTCTGGCCATGCACCACGTTGCGCACCGCCAGTTCGACCACCTTGCCGCTGATGGTCCGCGGAATGTCCGTCACCGCGACAATCTTCGCCGGCACATGCCGTGGCGTGGTGTTGGCGCGGATGACCTGGCGGATCTGTTGTTGCAGCGTTTCGTCCAGCTCGACGCCTTCGCGCAAGCGCACGAACAGCACCACTCGCACGTCATCCTGCCATTGCTGACCGATGGCGACGCTGTCCAGCACCTGCGGGACTTTCTCCACCTGACGGTAGATTTCCGCCGTGCCGATGCGTACGCCGCCGGGGTTGAGCACTGCGTCGGAGCGGCCGTGGATCAGCATGCCGCCATGGGGCAGTTGCTCGGCGTAATCGCCCTGGGCCCAGACGCCGGGGAACAGGCTGAAATACGAAGCGCGCAGCTTTTCCTGTTGCGGGTCGTTCCACAAGCCGATGGGCATGGCCGGAAAATGTCGGGTGCACACCAGTTCGCCTTTTTCACCGATCACAGGCTTGCCATCGTCGTTCCACACTTCGACCGCCATGCCCAGGCTCTTGCATTGCATCTCACCACGGCGCACCGGCAGGACCGGGTTGCCAATCACAAAGCACGAAACGATATCGGTACCACCGGACATCGAAGACAGGCACAGGTCGGACTTGAACGCGCGGTAGACGTAATCGAAGCTTTGCGGCGACAGCGCCGAGCCGGTGGACAGGATGGTTCTCAGGCTGCTCAGGTCATGACTTTCGCACGGCTTCAAGCCGTTGCTTTCCAGTGCTGTGAGGAATTTCGGGCTGGTGCCGAAGACATTGAGGCGTTCGTCGTCGATCAGGTCGATCAAGCGCTCCGGCCCTGGATGAAACGGCGAGCCGTCATACAGCACCACGGCGCTGCCGACGGCCAACGCCGAGACCAGCCAATTCCACATCATCCAGCCGCAGGTGGTGTAGTAGAACAAACGGTCACCGGCACCGAGGTCGGTGTGCAGGCCATGTTCCTTGACGTGTTGCAGCAGCACGCCGCCGGTGCCGTGCACAATGCACTTCGGTACGCCGGTGGTGCCGCTGGAGTAGAGGATGTACAGCGGATGGGCGAAAGGCACGGGAACGAATTGCGGCTCGCCGCCCGGGTCGTAAAAATCGTCCCACAGCGTCACGTTGGCCTGGCAGCGGAAATCCTCGATGCGCGCTTGAGGACGCGCATAAGGCACAACAATCAATTGCTGCAAGGACGGCAACTGTCCGAGGATTTCATTGACCTTGGTGGTCTGGTCGATCTCTTTGCCGGCGTAGCGGTAGCCGGCGCAGGTGATCAGCACTTTTGGTTCGATCTGGCCGAAGCGATCGATCACCCCGTGGGTGCCGAAATCCGGTGAAGAACAGGACCAGATTGCACCCAGGCTGGTGGTGGCGAGCATGGCCACCAGGGTCTGCCAGGTGTTCGGCATACACGCTGCCACGCGGTCGCCGAGGCCGACACCGGCGGCTTTCAGGCTATTTTGAAAACCGGCGACGTGGCTTGCCAGTTCGGCCCAGGTCAGCTGTTCCCGTTGACCGTTTTCGCCGATGGCGACGACTGCCACGGCATCGTCACGACGGCGCAGCAGGTGTTCGGCGAAGTTCAAGGTAGCGCCGGGGAACCACTGGGCGCTGGGCATTTGCGCGCCTTCGATCAGCACCGCGTCTGGCTGATCGTGAAAACGGATGTCGAAGAAATCGACGATGGCCTGCCAGAAGGCTTCCCGCTGGTCGATGCTCCATTGGTGCAGGGCAGGGTAGTCGGCGATCCCAAGGGTGTGTCGCTGATTGACGAAACGCCGGAAGGCCTCCATGCGGCTCTTGCCGATGCGCTCGGTGCCGGGTTGCCAGAGGATGTCGGACATGGCTTGGCCTCTTCTTGTTTATGCATCACACACAGGCTTTTGTGGCGAGGGAGCTTGCTCCCGCTGGACAGCGCAGCTG
>NZ_JBFTMK010000091.1:0-14902 GCF_056396965.1 Pseudomonas sp. 05N434 | reverse complement strand
AGTTTCCAGAGTGGCGCGCTCGACCCGTTTTCGGCGCAGTTGTTTGCCCTGATCGGCCTCGGCGGCGAAGAGATCCGCAAGGCCCAGGAACTGAACTGGAAACGCCTGCTGCCGTACCTCGGCCTGCTCAGCTTGCGGGCGCACTCGGCGGCGTTGATCGAAGCGGTGCTGCGCTACTACTTCAAGCACGCCGAGCTGACCATCGAGCAGTGCATCGAGCGCCGCGTCGAAATCCTCGACGAGCAGCGCAATCGCCTCGGTCGCGGCAACAGCATGCTCGGCGAAGACCTGGTGCTGGGCGAACACGTGCGCGACCGCAGCGGCAAATTCCGCATTCACATCCGCGAGCTCGACTGGCAACGCTTCCACGAATTCCTGCCGATCGGTTTCGGCTACCAGCCGCTGTGCGCGCTGGTGCGGTTCACCCTGCGTGACCCGCTCGATTACGACATTCGCCTGGTGCTGCGCCAGGAAGAAATCCGCGAACTTCGCATCGGTGAGCAGAACGCCTGTCGCCTGGGATGGACCAGTTGGCTCGGCCGCGAAAAAGCGGACGGCGTGGTGACCCTGGGCAGCAAAATTCATTAAGGACAGATGACACATGATCAACGTAGACCTGCAACAACTTATCCAGGCGCTGGACGCCGAAACCCGTCGTGACCTGGAAAGTTCTGCCGAACGCTGCGTCGCCCGTGGCGGCAGCAAGATCCTCGTCGAAGACTTGCTACTGGGCCTGCTGGAGCGTCCGCAAGGCCTGCTCGCCCGGGCGTTGCAGGATGCCGAAGTGGACGCTGGCGAGCTGAGCGCCGCGCTGCAATCGCGGGTCGAGCACAGCGCCTCGCGCAACCCGGTGTTCGCCCCGGAACTGGTGCAGTGGCTGCAGGACGCCTTGCTGGTGGCCAACCTCGAACTGGGCCAGAGCCAGGTCGAGCAGGCCGCGTTGATCCTCGCATTGCTGCGCAACCCAATGCGCTATGCCGGCAGCCGTTATCAGTCGTTGCTGGCCAAGCTGAACATCGAGCGTCTGAAAGAATTCGCCCTGTCGCAGAAAGAACAACCGGCCACCGGCAAACCGGCGGTGCCCGGCGAATCACTGCTGGAGCGCTTCACCCACAACCTGACCCAGCAGGCTCGCGACGGCAAACTCGACCCGGTGCTGTGCCGCGATGGCGCGATCCGTCAGATGGTCGACATCCTCGCTCGTCGCCGCAAGAACAACCCGATTGTGGTGGRTGAAGCGGGCGTCGGTAAAACCGCTATCGTCGAAGGACTGGCCTCGCGCATCGCCGCCGGTGAAGTGCCGCAAGTCTTGAAAGGCGTTGAGCTGCTGTCGCTGGACATGGGCCTGTTGCAGGCCGGCGCCAGCGTCAAAGGCGAGTTCGAACGTCGCCTCAAAGGCGTGATCGACGAAGTCAAAGCCTCGCCGAAGCCAATCATCCTGTTCATCGACGAAGCCCATACCCTGATCGGCGCTGGCGGCAACGCTGGCGGTTCCGACGCGGCCAACCTGTTGAAACCGGCCCTGGCCCGTGGCGAGTTGCGCACCATCGCCGCCACCACCTGGGCGGAGTACAAAAAATACTTCGAGAAAGACCCGGCCCTGGCCCGTCGTTTCCAACCGGTGCAACTGCACGAACCGACCGTCAGCGAAGCGGTGACCATTCTGCGTGGCCTGGCTCAGGTCTACGAGAAGAGCCACGGCATCTACCTGCGCGATGACGCGGTGGTTGCCGCGGCTGAGTTGTCCGCCCGTTACCTGGCGGGTCGTCAGCTGCCGGACAAGGCTGTCGATGTGCTCGACACCGCCTGCGCCCGCGTACGCATCAGCCTCGCCGCCGCCCCGGAAAGCCTGGAACGCCTGCGTGGCGAACTGGCCGAAGGTGGCCGTCAGCGTCAGGCCCTGCGTCGTGACGCCGAAGCCGGTCTGCTGATCGATCACGAAGCGCTGGACGCTCTGGAAGATCGCCTGGCTGATGCCGAAGACGAAAAGGTCGCCCTCGAAACGCTGTGGACCGAGCAGAAAGAACTGGCCGAGCGCCTGCTGGAGCTGCGTCAGCAACTGGCCAAGGCTCGCGAAGCCGCTGCTGTCGAACCGAGCATCACGGTTGAAGAAGACGCCGAAGGCAACGTGATCGAAACGTTGCCGGTGGACGAAGCGCAAAGCGTTGAAACCCTGGAAACCGCGCTCAACGAAACTCACAAAGCTCTGACCGAGCTTCAGGTCAAAGAACGCCTGGTGAGCTTCGAAGTCTGCCCGCGTCTGGTGGCCGAAGTGATCAGCGCCTGGACCGGTGTGCCATTGGCGCAACTGGCCCGCGAACACAACGCCAAGGTCGCAAGCTTCGCCACCGACCTGCGCACGCGCATTCGTGGTCAGGAACAAGCCGTTCACGCCCTTGATCGCTCGATGCGCGCCACCGCTGCAGGCCTGAACAAGCCGGATGCCCCGGTTGGCGTGTTCCTGCTGGTCGGCCCGAGCGGCGTCGGCAAGACCGAAACCGCGCTGGCCCTCGCCGATTTGTTGTACGGCGGTGATCGTTTCATCACCACCATCAACATGTCCGAGTTCCAGGAGAAGCACACCGTGTCGCGTCTGATCGGTGCGCCGCCGGGCTACGTCGGTTACGGCGAGGGCGGCATGCTCACCGAAGCCGTGCGGCAGAAGCCGTACTCGGTGGTGTTGCTTGATGAAGTCGAAAAAGCCGACCCGGACGTGCTCAACCTGTTCTACCAAATCTTCGACAAAGGCGTGGCCAACGACGGGGAAGGGCGCGAGATCGATTTCCGCAACACGCTGATCCTGATGACCTCGAACCTGGGCAGCGACCGCATCAGCGAGCTCTGCGAAAACGGCGCGCGGCCGACAGCCGAAGTCCTCGAAGAAACCATTCGCCCGGTGCTCAGCAAACACTTCAAGCCGGCATTGCTGGCGCGCATGCGCGTGGTGCCTTACTACCCGGTGGGCGGCCCGGTGCTGCGTGAGCTGATCGAAATCAAACTCGGTCGTCTGGGCGAGCGCCTGAACCGCCGTCAGCTGGATTTCACTTACTCCCAGGACCTTGTCGATCACCTGGCTGAACGCTGCACTCAAAGCGACAGCGGTGCACGCCTGATCGACCACTTGCTCGACCTGCATGTACTGCCGCTGGTGGCCGACCGTTTGCTCGATGCGATGGCCACCGGTGAAAGCCTCAAGCGCGTGCATGCGACGCTCGACGGCAATGCCAGCGTGACGTGCGAGTTCGCCTGAGGTGGGTGTGATGTTCACTCAAGTGCCGCAACCGCTGGTCTATGCCGAAGCCTTGCTGGCGCAGTTCGCCAGCCTGTCGCGGGCGGCGGACAGCGCTGTGCTGCTGGGTGACTTCGTGCGCGGCCTGGCCGAGCTCAGCGGTTGCGAGCTGACGCAGTTGTACCTGCTGGATGCGACCCACACTTGCCTGGGGATGAACGCCGAGTGCCTGAACGGCGTTCTGCAACCCCGGGAAGGGGCCAGCCTGCCGGCGGATTACAACGGTGAACAACTGCTGCAATTCGCCTTGTGCCAGAACCGCGTGGTGTGCCTCAGCGAGCTGAGCGGCAGCCTGCACGAAACCAGCTTCCTGCCGCCCCAGGCCACGCCCTGGCAGTCGCTACTGTGCGTGCCGCTGGTCAATCAGCAGAAGGCTGTCGAAGGTTTGCTGCTGTGCGCCAGTCGCCGGGTAATCGACCTGCAAGGCTTTGCCGATTCCCTCGGTCAACTGGGCTCGTTCGTGCTCGGCCAACTGCACTTGCTGCAGCGTTTGCGTCAGCCGAACGGTGATACACGCCCGGCGCCGCTCAACGTCCCGAGCGCCAGCGGTTATGGCCTGATCGGCAAGAGCGCGGCGATGCGCCAGACCTATTCGCTGATCAGCAAAGTCCTGCACAGCCCCTACACCGTGCTGCTGCGCGGTGAGACCGGCACCGGCAAGGAAGTGGTCGCGCGGGCGATTCACGATTGCGGCCCGCGCCGGTCCCAGGCGTTCATCGTGCAGAACTGCGCGGCGTTCCCCGAGAACCTGCTGGAAAGCGAGCTGTTCGGCTACCGCAAAGGCGCCTTCACCGGTGCCGATCGCGACCGTGCCGGGCTCTTTGATGCAGCCAATGGCGGCACCTTGCTGCTCGATGAAATCGGTGACATGCCGTTATCGCTGCAAGCCAAGTTGCTGCGGGTATTGCAGGAAGGTGAGATCCGCCCGCTGGGTTCCAACGACACCCACAAAATCGACGTGCGGATCATTGCCGCGACGCACCGGGATTTGTCGGTGCTGGTCAGCGAAGGCAAGTTCCGCGAGGACTTGTACTACCGCCTCGCGCAATTCCCGATCGAACTGCCGGCCCTGCGTCAACGCGAAGGCGACATCCTCGACCTGGCGCGGCACTTCGCCGACAAGGCTTGCGCGTTTCTGCAGCGCGATGCGGTGCGCTGGTCCGACGCGGCGCTGGATCACCTGTCCGGTTACGCCTTTCCCGGCAACGTTCGCGAACTCAAAGGCCTGGTCGAGCGCGCGGTCTTGCTGTGCGAAGGCGGCGAGTTGCTGGCCGAGCATTTCTCCCTGCGCATGGAAGCCATGCCGGAAGACAGCAGCCTGAACCTGCGTGAACGCCTGGAGCAGGTCGAGCGAAGTCTGCTGCTCGACTGCCTGCGCAAAAACGACGGCAACCAGACCCTCGCCGCCCGCGAACTCGGGCTGCCACGGCGCACGCTGCTGTACCGCCTCGGGCGGCTGAATATCAATTTGGGTGACTTCGATGGCTGATCTCGATTTCTACAACCCGACCACTCAGGTTGGAATGCCCCCTGTGGCTGGCGAATTCCCTGTGGCGAGGGAGCTTGCTCCCGCTGGGCTGCGCAGCAGCCCCAAAACCCTGCGCCGCGGTGTGGCAGTCAAACCGCACCCTCTGTTTTACGACTGCTTCGCAGCCGAGCGGGAGCAAGCTCCCTCGCCACAAAGGCGATGCGCAAGGCCTCTGGCTGGAGCGCTCGAATCCACCTCATCTGCTTCTGATAGCGCCACCCGAAAGGGTCGGCGCTTTGTGCTTTGTCTACCTCTGGAGACCCTCTGATGCCTGTTCGTCACTGGCAAGCCGTCCTGCTGACCTTCGTCGTTCTATGCGGCCTCGGCGGCTGTAGCGGCAATTACAAATACAACGACAACACCTATCGCCCATTGGGTGATCCGCAGGCGGTCAATCGCGGCAAGTGACCGCAAGGAGCATCATCATGGAACTGGTTTTCGAAATGCTGAACACCAAGCAGTTCGTGCCCACGGATTTGTGCCAGAAGACCTTCAAACAGGCCGGTGGCGTGATCGGCCGGGGCGAGGACTGCGACTGGATCATCCCCGACCGCAAGCGTCACCTGTCTAACCACCACGCGGTGATCAGCTACCGCGAAGGCACGTTTTTCCTGACCGATACCAGCAGCAACGGTATCCAGGACAGCGARAGCGGCGCGCGCCTGCGCAAGGGCGAGCCGATGCGCATCGAACACGGCAGCGTGTATGTGCTGGGTGACTTCGAGATTCGCGCGCGACTGGTGCGCGACCCGGCGACGTTCGACGTCGAAGTCGGCCGTCCGCAGGCCGCGGGCAGCATCATCCCGGACGATGCGTTCCTCGACCTTGACCCGCTCAATGCCCTCGACCAGCAAGAACGCGTGTACTCGGAGATCGAGGAGCTGATTTCCCCGAGCACGGTGATCGAGGACACCCGTCAGCGTGCCGACTACGCGCGCATCGACATGGAAAGCCTGATGGTGCCGGAGCTGATCGCCGCCCCGGCAGAACCAGCGCCAGCCCCGCTGCCAAAAGCGGTTGAGCGTCAGAGCGAAGGTTTCTGGGAGCACTTCGGGGCGGCGTTGGGCGTGGACCTCAAAGGCCTCGACCACGATGCCCGCGAAGCCCTGGCCCTGAACGCCGCACGCCTGCTCAAGCAGAGCGTCGGCGGTTTGCAGCAGAGCCTGCGCACCCGCAGCGAGCTGAAAAACGAACTGCGCCTGGCCCAGACCACCGTACAAGGCAGCCAAAAGAACCCGTTGAAATTCGCCGTCGATGCCGGTGAAGCGTTGGGCATTCTGTTGCAGGGCAACAAGCCGGGCCAATTGCCGGCCGAGCAAGCGATCTCCCGTGCGTTCCGCGATTTGCAGGCGCATCAGGTGGCCTTGCTGACCGCCAGCCGCGCCGCTGTTCGCGGCACCCTGGAGCACTTCTCGCCGCAACAGCTGACCCTGCGTTTCGAGCGCGACAACAAGCCGTTGCTCGCCACCTCCGGCAGTCGCTGGAGAGCTTATGGGCGTTATCACCAGGCCCTGCGTCAGGACGATGACTGGAGCGAACGTCTGTTGGCCCGCGACTTCGCCCAGGCCTACGAAGAACAGATCCGCCTGATTTCCACCCTTCACACCGACCACCAAGGATGATGCGCATGTCTCGCTGTTCCACCGCTTTTTTCAAGATGCTGACTGCGTTCGCTGCTTTGGTGCTGCTGGCCGGTTGCTCGTCGCTGTCGCCGTATTCCACCGTGACCAAACTCAACCTGAAGCTGACCGCCAGCGATCAATTGAACCCGGACCTCAACGGTCGTCCGTCGCCGATCGTCGTGCGCCTGTTCGAGCTCAAGCACCCGGTGGCCTTCGAGAACGCTGATTTCTTCAGCCTCTACGAACGCGCCAAGGAATCCCTGGCCCCGGACCTGGTGGCCAGCGAAGAACTGGAACTGCGCCCAGGCGAAACCGTCGAGCTCAAGCTCAGCGTGGAAGAGGGCAGCCGTTACGTTGGCGTGCTCGCCGCCTACCGCGACCTGCCGGAAACCAAGTGGCGCTACACCGTGCAAATCACTCCGGTGCAAGTCACCGCGGCTGACCTGACCCTCGATCAGGCCGGCATCCGCAACACCCATGAAACGCTCGCCAAGGCGGATGACTGAACATGAATGCCCATAAAGTCATTTGGCAGGAAGGCATGCTGCTGCGTCCGCAGCACTTCCAGCACAACGATCGTTACTACGACCACCAGATGAAGACCCGCACCCAGTTGCTGGGCAGCTACACCTGGGGCTTCCTCAACCTGGAAATCGACTTGCAGTTCCTCAACATGGGCAAACTGGTGATCAGCCAGGCCTCGGGGATTCTGCCGGATGGCAGCCTGTTCGAACTGGGCGGTAACACCGAGCCGTTGGCCCTGGACGTGCCGCCGAACACCGGCAACACGCCGATCTACCTGGCACTGCCGTTGGTGACGGGTAACCACATCGAGGCCCGCCGCCCGGAGCAGTCCGACGTGCTGGCGCGCTACACCGCGTATGAAGCGGAAGTGGCCGACTCCAACGCCGGTGACGACTCTGCCAGCCAGGTCAGTTGCGCCCGTCCGGACTTCAAGCTATTGCTCGGCGAGCAGCAGAGCGATCAGGCCTACGTGAAACTGAAGATCTGCGAAGTGCTCGACACCACGCCTGACGGCGTGATCAGCCTCGACCCGGATTTCGTGCCGACCTACATTCAGGCGCACTCGTCCAGCTACCTGCTGTCATGCCTTAAAGAAGTGATCAGCATGCTCGGCCACCGGGGCGACACCATCGCTGACCGGATCCGCTCCAACGGCAAGGTCGGCGGCGCGGAAGTCGGCGACTTCATGATGCTGCAACTGATCAACCGCACTGAACTGTTGCTGCGCCATTACCTCGGCCTGGAACAGGTTCACCCGGAAGAGTTGTACCGCACGCTGCTGACCATGCTCGGCGATCTGGCGACGTTTTCCAGTGACAGCAAACGCCMGCGTCTGGACAGCCGTTACCAGCACAGCGACCAGGGCGCGAGCTTCCGCAAACTGATGGAAGCGATTCGTCAGGTGCTGTCGATGGTGCTCGAACAGCACGCCATCGAACTGGTGCTGCAAGCGCGTCAGTACGGAATCATCGTGTCGCCGTTGCACGACCACAAACTGCTGGGCTCGGCTTCGTTCGTGCTCGCGGCCAGTGCCAACTGCGACTCCGAAGAACTGCGCCATCGCCTGCCGGCGCATCTCAAGGTCGGCCCGGTGGAGCGCATCCGCCAACTGGTCAACCTGCATCTGCCGGGCATCAAGGTCAAACCGTTGCCGGTGGCCCCACGGCAGATCGCGTTCCACTCCAACAAAACCTATTTCATCCTCGAACTCAGTTCCGAAGACCTGGCGCAACTCGAACGCTCCGGTGGCTTCGCGTTCCACGTGTCCGGCGAATTCGCCGAGCTTGAACTGAAATTCTGGGCCATCAGGAACTGACCGACATGATCAAGGACATGGAACACACCCAGGACGACAAAACCGTCCTGCTCGACCGCCAGGGCCACGGCCCGGCCTCGAGTCCGCTGACTGACTTCGCGGCACCGCCGCGTTTTGAACAGTTGGAAGAACGGATGATCTACGCCGCGCGCCTGCGCCCGGCCGAAGCGTTCAACATCAGCCTCAATTCGCTGGTGGCGGCGGCGTCCGAGCTGCTGTCGGAAGTGGTGCGGCTCAAACACAGCGACACCCGCGAAGACCTGTACGCGCTCAACGAGCGGCTGACCGCCGGGTTGAAACTGTTTGAAGTGCGGGCGCTGCACAATGGCGCCGAAAGCAGCCAGGTGATGGCCGCCCGTTATGTGCTCTGCACCGTGGTCGACGAAGCTGTCGTGACCACGCCGTGGGGCAACGAAAGCGAGTGGTCGCAGATGAGCCTGCTCAGCAGCTTCCACAACGAAACCTTCGGTGGCGAGAAGTTCTTCCAGCTGCTGGATCGTCTGTCGAAAAACCCGGTCAAGCACCTGCCGATGCTGGAGCTGATGTACCTGTGCCTGTCCCTCGGCTTCGAAGGCAAGTACCGCGTGCAAGCCCGCGGCATGCTCGAACTCGAAGGCATCCGCGACGCTTTGTATCGGCAGATTCGCCAACTGCGCGGCGACGTGCCTCGCGAATTGTCGCCGCATTGGGAAGGCTTGAACGATCAGCGTCGCAGCCTGGTGCGCATCGTGCCAGCGTGGATGGTGGTGCTGTTCACCGTGGTGTGCCTGGTGGTGATGTATTCGGGCTTTGCCTGGGTGCTGGGCGAACAACGCGAAACCGTTCTGCAACCTTATCAGCAGCTTGATCCGGCCACGGCTCAGCCGCAGCCGAAGCCGTAAACAGGGACGTGTGATGAAAAAGTTTTTCAAGAAAGTCGGCGCA
Organism: Pseudomonas sp. 05N434; assembly: GCF_056396965.1. Classification (NCBI taxonomy): domain Bacteria; kingdom Pseudomonadati; phylum Pseudomonadota; class Gammaproteobacteria; order Pseudomonadales; family Pseudomonadaceae; genus Pseudomonas; species Pseudomonas sp. 05N434. Next base: position 5,699 of record NZ_JBFTMK010000091.1, on the reverse strand, counting down.
TTCCTGCGCCAGACCTGGGTATGGACCCTGTTGCTGGTGCTGTTCGTTGCGCTGCTGGTGTGGTTCGTCGGGCCGCTGCTGGCGGTCAATGACTACAAATTCTGGGAAGGTTCGACCTCCCGTTTGCTGACCATCAGTGTGCTGTTCCTGATCTGGGGCCTGACCATGGTCTTCGTCAGCTGGCGCGCCGGTGTGCGCAAAAAAGCTGTGGAAGCCACCGAAGACGGCCAGGACCGTATCCGCCGTGAAGAGCTGATCGACGAAGAAGAGAAAGAGTTGAAGGTGCGTTTCAAGGACGCCCTGAAAACCCTGAAAACCTCGAGCCTGTATCGCGGCCGCAGCGAACGCTGGCGCAGTGATTTGCCGTGGTACTTGCTGATCGGCCCGCAGGGCAGCGGCAAGACCAGCCTGCTGGACTTCTCGGGCCTTGAGTTTCCGATCAACAAGATCGACCGCAAACTCACCCGCGACACCCTCGGCACGCGGCACTGCGACTGGTACTTCGCCGACCACGGCGTGCTGATCGACACCGCCGGGCGTTACCTGACCCAGCCGGATGCCGAAGTCGATGGCAGTGCCTGGAGCACCTTGCTCGACCTGCTGCGCAAGCGTCGCCGCAACCGCCCGTTGAACGGCGTGCTGGTGACTATTCCGGTGGAAACCCTGCTGGGCGGCAGCGAGCAGGACCTCGAAACCCTGGCCCGCCAGGTGCGTGCGCGCCTGCAAGACGTGCATCAGAAACTGCACGTCGATGTGCCGATTTATCTGGTGTTGAGCAAGGCCGATCGACTGCTCGGTTTCGACGAGTTCTTCGATCAACTGACCCGCGAAGAAAGCGATCAGGTCCTCGGCACCAGCTTCCGCAAAGAGCAGAGCGGCACCGATGTGGCCGTGCTGCGCGCCGAGTTCGAAGAGCTGCTGCGTCGCCTCAACAGCCAGGTGATCATGCGCATGCACCAGGAGCGCGACACCCAGCGCCGTGGCCGCATCCTCGACTTCCCGCATCAACTGGGGCAGATCGGCGAGCGCCTGTGCCTGTTCGTCGACCTGGCGTTCACCGGCAACCGCTACCAGCGTGTCAGCCAGTTGCGCGGTTTCTACCTGACCAGCGCACCGCACCTGACTCAACAGATGGACCAGACCACCGCCAGTATCGGCGCCAACCTGGGCATGAGCGCCGGCATGCTGCCAACCCTGCGCAGCGGCCGTTCGCGGTTCATTCACCATTTGCTCAGCCGGGTGATCTTCCCCGAGGCCGACCTGGCCGGTCTGGACAAGCGCGAGCGCAGCCGCATCCACTGGGGTCAACGTGCCCTGTACGTGGGCGCACTGGCGGCATTGGCGCTGTTCGGCATGCTCTGGGCGGGCGGCTTCTCGGCCAACTATGAGCGTCTGGAAAACCTGCGTTCCCTGGCACAAACCTGGAACCAGCAACGCTCGGCCCTGACTGCGCGCGATGATTCCATGGCGGTGCTCAAGACCCTCGACACCAGCTACGCSGCGACMCARGTGTTCCCGARCAAAGGYGACGTGTCGTACCACGAACGTGGYGGCCTGTACCAGGGCGAAGACGCCAATCCGGTGGTCAAGAGCGCCTACGAGCGTGAGCTCGAAGCGCAACTGCTGCCAAGGGTTGCGACGCTGCTGGAAGGRCAGATCCGCGCCAACATGAAGGACCGCGAACGCCTGCTCAACAGCCTGCGCGCATACCTGATGCTGAACATGAAAGATCGCCGCGATGCGGCATGGCTCAAGGATTGGGTCGCTACCGAATGGTCCCAGCGTTACGCCGGCAACACCGCGGTGCAGAACGGTTTGAACACCCACTTCGAGCGTTTGCTCAAGCAGCCGTTTATCTACCCGCTCAACGAACAACTGGTGGCGCAGGCGCGTCAGGTGCTGCGCAGCGAGTCGCTGGCCAACGTGGTTTACCGGATGCTGCGCGAGCAGGCTCGCAACCTGCCGGAATACCGCCTGAGCCAACACATCGGCCCGCAGGGTTCGTTGTTTGTCGGCACCGATTACGTGATTCCGGGGTTCTACACCCAACAGGGTTATCAGCAGTATTTCTCGGTCCTCCGCGACTACGCCAACTTCTGGAGCGAAGCGGTCGGCCAGGTGGCTCTGCCCGCGATCAGCGATTTCAGTGAGGGTGCCGAGCAACTGGCGGGCCTGACGTCGGCCAATTCCCCGGTGCTGCAACTGCTGGTGGAAGTGCGCGAGAACACTCGGTTCCCGGCGGAAGCCGAACCGGTTGATGAGGCGGCCGATGCCGCTGCAAAACTGGGCGAGCAGAAGGGCAAGCTCGGCAAGTTGGGCAAACTGGCGTCGGCCGCAGCGGACGCGGCGTCTGACATGGCCGCGACCAAAAACCTGCCGGACACCGCGAAGAAATCCCTGCAACGTCGCTTCGAACCGCTGCACCGCTTGCTGGATGACAACAACGGCCCGGCCGCTGATTTGACTCCGGCCCTGCAAGCCCTCAACGACCTGCAAATGCAAATGGCAAGCCTGGCCCGCGCCAGTTCGCCAGAGCAGGCTGCGTTTGAAATGGCCAAGACCCGCATGAGCGGCCAGCGTGATGCGCTGAGCAACCTGCGCAATGCGTCGAACCGTCTGCCGCGTCCGGTGAGCGTGTGGTTCAACGTGCTGGCCGAAGACACCTGGCGTCTGGTGCTCAACGATTCTTACCAGTACCTGAACCAGCGTTATCAGAGCGAGCTGTACAGCTTCTACGGCAAGGCGATCAACAAGCGTTACCCGTTCAGTGCCCACAGCACCAGCGACGTCGCGATCAGCGACTTCCGCGAGTTCTTCAAGGCCCAAGGCATCGCCGATCGGTTCTTTGATACCTACATGCGTCCATTCGTCAGTGGCGACCCAGGCAACTACCGCCTGCGCAGCATTGACGGTCACAGCATGCCGATCTCCAAGGTCTACCTCGACCAGATGGCCGCGGCACAAGTGATCCGCCAGAGCTTCTTCGCCATCAACCCGGCCGAGCCGCAAGTGCAGTTCAAACTGGAGCCGTACACCCTCGACCCGGCGGTCAGCCGTTCCGAGTTCAAGTTTGGCGACAAGACCATCGAATACCGCCACGGCCCGATCGTGCCGGTGTCGTTCAAATGGCCGACCGATGCCGAAGACGGTCGCACCAGCCTGGTCCTCGACAAAATGGCTGGCCGCCCGATCGGCATCGAGAAGAACACCGGCCCATGGTCGCTGTTCCGTCTGTTCGACCTGATGCAGACCGAGTACCTGACCGGTCGCGACGTGCTGGTGCTCAAGGCAGACGTGGGTGGCCTGCGCGCCAACTACTTGCTGTCGAGCCAGCGCACGCCGAACCCGTTCGACATGGGCGTGCTGCGCACCTTCCGTATGCCGGTGCAGCTCTGATGCTGGTTGCCAGCCCCTGGCGCAGCGCTGCGCGTACCGATCCGGGCAAGGTTCGGGCGCGCAACGAAGATGCCTTTCTCGACTGTCCACAGCAGGGGCTGTGGGTGGTCGCGGACKGCATGGGCGGTCATCAGGGTGGCGACATCGCCAGCCAGTTGATCGTCGCCAGCCTGGCGGAATTGCCGGTGCAGGATGACTTCGACGAACGACTCAAAGGTATTCGCCAGTGTCTGCACTGGCTCAACCGCCGCTTGGGTCAGGAGTTGACCGTCACCGCCGGCCGTCACGACAGCATCATGGGCAGCACCGTGGTGGCGCTGCTGGTGGAAGGCAATCGCGCGGCCTGCATCTGGGCCGGTGACAGCCGTTGCTACCTGTGGCGCGGCCAGCGTTTGTATCAGCTGTCCAAGGACCATTCGCTGCAACAACAACTGATCGACGAACAGAACATGAGCGTCGAAGACGCTCGCGCGCATCCTGCCGCTCATGCGCTGACCCGTGCGGTCGGCGCTGCCGAGCAACTGACGCTGGATGTGTTGGAACTCGAGGTCTATCCCGGCGATGCGTTTCTGTTGTGCAGCGACGGTTTGTATCAAGGGCTGACCAGCGATGCCCTGGGCAACGCCCTGAGCCTGACCGCGCCGCACGTTGCGCTGGAGCGTCTGTTCGACGGCGCTCTGCGTGGCTCGGCCCGGGATAACCTGACTGCCGTGGTGATCCGCCAATGACTGAATTCATGCCACCGATCGACGACCTGCTGGTGACCGAGGAAGAAGCCAATAACCTGACTTACTTCGCGTTCGCCAAGCCTCTAAACGGAAAGCCGCATCAGGCCGAGCTTGCGCTGGCGCCGACCCGGGCCAGCATTGGTGAACTGCCCGACGTGCTCGCGGGACGTTACCGCATCGAGCGTCTGCTGGGGGCTGGTGGCATGGGCGCGGTTTACCGTGCACGGGATCTGCTGCGCGAACAGTTCGGCGATCCCGACCCTTACATTGCGCTGAAAATCCTCAGCGAAGAATTTGCCGAATCGCCGGACGCCAGTGCCTTGCTCTACAGCGAGTTCACCCTGACCCGACGACTGCGCCACGACAACGTGCTGCGTTTGCACACCTTTGAAGTGGACACCGACTGCCAGCGTGCCTTCATCACCATGGAACTCATGCGTGGGCTGACCCTGGACAAATTACTCTGCGAGCGGCCCCTGGGCCTGCCGTGGTTCGAGCTGCGCGACATCGCGCTGCCGCTGCTTGATGCGCTGGCCTACACCCACGCTCGCGGCGTGCTGCACTGCGACCTGAAGCCGAGCAACGTGATGCTCAGCGAAGAGGGCGTGCGCCTGTTCGACTTCGGTCTTGGCCAGGCAGAAGAGGGCATCTTGCCCGGCCTGCCGCACCTGAGCCGAGACCGCTTCAACGCCTGGACCCCCGGCTACGCCGCCCCCGAACTGCTCGAAGGCCAACCACTCTCGGCCAGCGCGGACGTGTACGGCGTGGCCTGCGTGCTCTATGAATTGGCGGGCGGCAAACACCCGTTCCGCCGCTTGCCGTCGACCGAGGCCCGCGACGGCCACCTCGACCGCGAGCTGCACGCACCTCGGAATCTACCCAAACACTGCTGGCCAGCCCTGCGAACGGCGCTGGCTTTCGATGCGGCCAAGCGCACCATCACCGCCGCCCAATTGCGTGACGCCCTGGGCGCCACTTCGTCTTTGCTGCAACGCCTTCGACTGCGGGCGTAACGGATGACTACCGAACAGGGAGCAAGCAATGTTCAACTCAGCTAACGAAACGCACTTCAGCCTCACAGTCGAAGACTACGTCGGCGACCTGCAAGTGCTGTCGTTCACCGGCACCGAAGGCATCAGCCAGCCGTATCGCTTCGACCTGGAACTGGTCAGCGAAAACCCGGACCTGGACCTGGAAAAACTCCTGCACAAGCAAGCCTTTCTGGCGTTTGATCCGAAGGGTTCTGGCATCCACGGCCAGATCTACCGCGTCGCCCAAGGCGATGCCGGCAAGCGCCTGACTCGCTACAAAATCTCCTTGGTGCCGCACCTGCAATACCTGCATCACCGCACCAACCAGCGCATCTACCAGCAGATGTCGGCGCCGAAAATCATCGCGCTGATCCTCGAAGAACACGGCATCAAGGGCAACGCCTACCGCTTCCAGCTGAGCACCCCGTGCCCGGATCGCGACTACTGCGTGCAGTACGATGAAACCGACCTGCACTTCGTCCAGCGCCTGTGCGAAGAAGAAGGCATTCACTACCACTTCCAGCACAGCGAAAAAGCCCACCTG
>NZ_JBFTMK010000090.1:0-11409 GCF_056396965.1 Pseudomonas sp. 05N434 | reverse complement strand
ATCATAGTGCTCGCTGGTGACTTCCCGCAGTGCGACGGGGAATATCACTCGGGTACCATCACGCTCAAAACGGCCCTTAAGCCACGATTGGGGAAAAGCTTCCCGGTCTCGGAATTTAAAGATCTAACGATCCAGAACACGGACTCCAACAAGAATATAAAGAGCGCCATCGGCCTGGGCATTGCGGGCGCGATGTTGTTGGGGCCGGTCGGTGCCATCGCTGGCTATCTGCTCGCGGGCAACAACACGGAAGTGACCTTCATGGCCACCCTGAAGGACGGTGGCAAGCTCCTGGCGGCAACCGATAGCGAGACCTTCGAGGACATCTCGGCACGTGCCCACAAAAAAAACCGCCCCGGTCGCCGAGGCGTCCCTCGCGAATCATTTAACAACGACTCCATTCACTGATCCGCTGCCCCCGTGACCGCGAAGATGTTGCAGGGCACTCTATACAGAACATGCTCCGTCGTACTGCCCACCCACTTGCCCAACCCCTTGCGATGCGCATTGCCCATGACGATCACATCGGCCCGGTGATGCGCTGCAAAGTCAGCCAGCGCTTTGCCGGGCGGGCCCGCAACGAAGTGTTGTCGCTCGGTGGGCACGCCAAAGTGGTCGGCCAATGCGATGAATGACTGATGCAGAGACTTGCGCACGTCACTGTTGAAGCCTGGCATCGTCACTGCACCCGCGCCTGCGTCGGCTATATGCGTCAGCGACAGATCATAGGCATGCAGCAAATGCAGTTCTGCGTTGCATTGCATGGCCAGTCCGTTCGCTGCCTGGATGATGCGGTCGTTGATGCCGGTGATCTGCGTATCGGGTTGCGACGGATCGACCGCCGCCACGATCACCCGCGGCAGCGGACACCTGACTTCGCTGACCAGATGCACAGGCACCGGACATTCGCGCAACAGGTGCCAATCCAGAGGTGTAACGAAAACACGCTTGAGTGCAGACTCGTGCTGCACGTCCTTGATCACCAGATCCGGTTGCATTTCTGCCACGTGCCGAAGGATTTCTTGCAACGCGCTGCGGGTTACAAGCACTTCGGTGCTTACCGTGACCCCGCGCCCGCGTATCAGATCTGCTTCATCCTTCAGCCACTTTTCGTTCTCTTGCTGACAGGCCTCACGAAACCGCGCACCGGCGCTCATCAACCCCAAAAGGTGAGAGTCTTCGATAAACACCGTGATGTGCAGCGCTGCGCCAGTGGCTTCGGCGATGGCGACAGCTCGTTCCAACGCCGGGGTGTGACGCATGGCTGGGCCGGCTATCAGAAAGAGTCGTTGATATTGGCTCATGTAACACCTCCAAACGTTCCGGGATATCTAACTCCCCCCAACGCTCTCGCCTGTCAAACCACCGACGATTGGCTATCGCCTCAACTAACGGGATCGACACTATCAATATACGCCTTGATTGAATAAGCGAGTGATAGACGCGCCACGTCACACCGAATCCGATGTTCCGGATTCGGTGATGACCCAACACTACTTCTGCGCGTATTTCGTGCCGTGCGAATCGTTAAGCTGTGCCTGCATCAGCCCCCACTCACGTTGAATGATCGAGTAAGGAATAAAGATACTGATCCGCTCAGCGCCCTTTACCCCAGGGTGAAAACTCACATCGTGAAGTGTGGTGGAGAAGAATCCGACATTAATACCGACAATGCTGCCGTCATTGGCGATAACCGGCCCACCCGACATCCCCTTGATCATCGGGGCATCATGGATCGAATAGCGTTCGCCGCTGCCTTCATCACTGTTGATGAAAGGCGCCGGATACACCTTGCCTTGCCCGCTGACCGTCGTCATATACGGACTCGTTCCCACGGCAGTGATGTGCTCACCCACGCGCGGCGCGCGCCATGACGGATAATGGCCGTCGGCCTTGTGCTTGATGAAGACCAGGTCGCAACCGGTGCTGCAGCTGTATATCACGTTGCGGATAAGGGGTGTGTGGCGGGTGGTGACGGCGTAGTCTTCGTTCCATTGCACGGCCGAGGCCGTGTACAGATAGGGCAAGGGAAACCCTGAGAAGACTGAGAAATATGAATCGTTGGCAGGTCCCGACAAGTCGGGTTTTACCATACCGTTGCATCCTGCAATACCAGCTCCTATTAAAAAGTAGGCCATGATTTTAATCATGATGTTCACCGACTTATAAGGAGATTTTAGTTTTTGTTGTGTCAGGTTTTAGTGATCGGGTTGTTGTAGTTGTTCCTCGCTGCCTGTTCTGGTGGGTAATGTATGGCCTAGGTTGTAAGCRTGTGTATGAATTAATTGCGCTAAGAACAATCGCTTTTCGTTACATATAAAAAACTTCAAATATTTGGCGCCTGAAAAATGTCACACGCACCAAAATAAATATAAATGGAAGTTGCACTTAATAAGTGTAAAACGCGTGAAACAGTACTTTTAGAGCGATTTAGAGCACGTTGGAATGCCGCGGCAACCTAACAGAAATCAGTGCCGCGAAAATAACAAATGCGCTGGATATCCATAAACACGCTTCCAGCCCGAAGACCTGAAAAACCCAACCGGAGAGCACGGTGCCGATCAGCCGTCCCATGGCGTTGGACATGTAGTAGAAGCCCACATCCAGCGATACGCCGTCTTCCTTGGCGTAGGACACGATCAGGTAGCTGTGCAGCGAGGAATTCACCGCGAACAACGCACCAAAGATCATCAGACCGCCCAACAGCACCCACTGTGGCGACAACCCGGTGTTCAGCCCCAGCGCGATTGCCGCCGGCAGGCCTGCCAAGGCAACCGCCCAAAGAAACGCGGCGCGGCCATCCGGGACATGCCCTCGTTGCTTGCCGGTGATCCGCGGCGCGAGCGATTGCACGATGCCGTAGCCAATCACCCAGGCCGCCAGGAATCCACCGACCTTCCAGAAGTCCCAGCCAAAAACGCTGCTCAAGTACACCGGTAAAGCCACCACGAACCAGACATCGCGGGCACCGAACAGGAACATCCGTGCCGCCGACAAGATGTTGATGGCCCGGCTCTTGGAGAGGATGTCACGGAACCTGGGCTTGGCTTTCGCCTTGCCCAGGTCCTTTTTCAACAGGATCAGGCTGCTGAGCCAGATCAGCGAAAGAACGCCTGCCATGGCCAGCAGCGCCCCTCTGAAACCGATCAGGGCGAGCAATGCCCCGCCGAGAAAGAAACCGACGCCCTTGAGGGCATTCTTCGAGCCGGTGAGGATGGCTATCCATTGATAAAGCGTGCCCTGTTGCCCGTCGGGCACCAGAAGCTTGATCGAGCTTTTGGCGCTCATCTTGTTCAGGTCTTTGGCGATCCCCGACAGTGCCTGCGCCCCCATCACCCAAGGAATCGTCAGCCAGGCCACCGGCACCGTCAGCATCAACAGCGCCACCACCTGCATCCCCAGCCCGATGTTCATGGTCCGGTTCAACCCCAGTCGCGCGCCGAGATAACCGCCCAGCAGGTTGGTGATCACGCCAAAGAGTTCGTAGAACAGAAACAACGCCGCGATTTGCAACGGGCTGTAGCCCAACCCGTGAAAGTGCAGCACCACCAACATGCGCAAGGCACCGTCGGTGAGGGTAAAAGCCCAGTAATTGCCCGTAACAAGCAGGTATTGCCGCACTGACGGCGCGAGGGCTGACAAGGCTTTCATCAACGCTCCTTAAACGGCCAGACCGACCATCCTGGCCAATTCGACGGTGYGGTTCGCGTACCCCCATTCGTTGTCGTACCAGGCATAGATTTTGACCTGGGTGCCGTTGATGACCATGGTCGACAGCGCATCGATGATCGATGAGCGCGGATCGGTGCGGTAGTCGATGGACACCAGCGGACGCTCCTCGAAACCGAGAATACCTTTGAGTTCGTTCTCGGACGCGTCCTTGAGAAACCGATTCACTTCGTCAACCGTGGTGACGCGATCGACCTCGAACACACAATCAGTCAGCGAAGCATTGGCCAACGGTACACGCACCGCGTGGCCATTCAGACGCCCGCGCAGCTCCGGGAAAATTTCCGCGATGGCGGTGGCCGAACCGGTGCTGGTCGGGATCAGGCTCATGCCCGAAGCCCGCGCACGGCGCAGATCCTTGTGGGGTTGGTCGAGAATGCTTTGGGTGTTGGTCAAGTCGTGAATGGTGGTGATCGAGCCGTGGCGAATGCCTAGCGCTTCATGGATCACCTTGACCACTGGCGCGAGGCAATTGGTGGTGCACGACGCCGCGGTAACGATGCGATGTTCCGCCGGATTGAACAGTTGATGGTTGACGCCCATGACGATGTTCAGCGCGCCCTCTTCTTTCACCGGAGCACTGACCACCACGCGCTTGACGCCCTGGTCGAGGTACGCCTGAAGCACCGCGACAGTCTTCATCTTGCCGCTGGCTTCAATCACCAGATCGCAGCCCGACCAATCGGTATCGGCAATCGCCTTGTTGGCGGAAACCTTGATGCGCTTGCCGTCGATGACAATGCAGTTACCTTCGGCGCTGGCTTGATCATTCCAGCGACCATGCACCGAATCGAAGTTCAGCAGGTGCGCATGCGTCGCCGCGTCGCCTGCGGGGTCGTTGATCTGCACGAACTCAAACTCCGGCCAGTGCCAGGCGGCGCGCATGGCGAGACGACCGATGCGGCCAAAACCATTGATGCCCACTTTGATAGTCATGTTGGTGTGCTCTGTATCTGTTGTCAGGGATAGGCTTTTGAAATTATCGAACCGGACAGCAGGCGGCTGCCCGTTCAGGGCGCTCACCCATGTCTTCAAGACGTTTGGCATCCGCGCTCAGCCAATGCTGGTTGGTTTCAAGCACGACAGTCAGCATTTGAAGCACCCAGTCAGGAAGGCTCGGGTGCAACCGGTAGTAAACCCATTGGCCTTGTCGACGGTCCGACAGCAATCCGCTGGTGCGCAACTGCGCCAGGTGCCTGGAGACTTTCGGCTGGCTCTCATCCAACGCACAGGTCAGCTCGCAGACACACAACTCTCCCTCGCGGGCGATGAGCAGCATCATGCGGACCCGGTTGTCGTCAGCCAGGCATTTGAAAACAGTGGTCGGCGTCAGAGAGTCAGCCATTTCGGGTCTCGGCGTTTGGGTTTCATACAGCAACACGGGCTTCGCGACACAGGCAAGCCTCATTAATATGCGTTTTGCCGAATATATGTTTTTCCGTATATACGGTAAAGCAGCAAATCTTCGACCAACACAACCAGCGTCCTGACGTTCGTGCGGTCCCGGGAAGATCAGCGAAAGGATTTCGTATACCCTATCGCTATCTCACTCCAAACGATCGCCGCCGTGAACCTACCCAAACTCAACGCTCCCGACCTTGGCAATACGCCTTCGACCTCGGAAATCATCACCCGTCATCTGCGCGACGCGATCGTCGCCGGGCATTTCGCCGAAGATGAGCCGATTCGCCAGGACGACATTGCCCGCCAGTTCAACGTCAGCAAGATTCCAGTGCGCGAGGCCCTCAAGCGGCTGGAAGCCGAAGGGCTGGTGATGTTCCAGCGCAATCGCGGGGCGATGGTCACGCGGGTTTCCGATGCCGAGCTGGCGCAGATGTTCGAAGTGCGCATGTTGCTGGAAGACAAAATACTGCGCCTGGCCATCCCCAACATGACCGAAGAAACCTTCGCCCGTGCCGAGCGTATCTGTCAGGAATTCATCGGCGAGGACGACGTGGGCCGCTGGGCCGAGCTCAACTGGGAGCTGCATGCCTGCCTCTACGAACCGGCACAACGGCCGTTTCTGGTCAGCCTGATTCGATCGGTCAACGACAAGCTGGAGCGCTACCTGCGCATGCAGATGAGCCTGTCGGCCGGCAAGGAACGGGCCGATCACGAGCATCGCGAAATACTCGCGGCCTGCCGTGCCGGCGATGTGGAGCTGGCGGTGAAGCTGCTGGACGAACACATTGCCGGGGTCTGCAAGACCCTGTTCGAGCACCTGCCCCACGCCCACTGACGGCTCAGGATGCTGTGCCGATTTCGTCATCGGCACAGGATAAATCCATCAAGCCGGCACCCCGCCGCACAGGCCACTCTTGCGTTCACTCATCTGAACGGACGTGGCCCTTCCATGAAACGCATCACCGTGATCGACTCCCACACCGGCGGCGAACCGACCCGTCTGGTGACCGCCGGCTTTCCTGACCTGGGCACCGGCAGCATGGCTGAACGGCGCAAGCGGCTGGCCGACCATCATGATCAATGGCGCGCGGCCTGTGTGCTGGAACCACGAGGCAGCGACGTGCTGGTGGGTGCCCTGCTCTGCACACCGGTAGACCCGAGCGCCTGTGCCGGAGTGATTTTCTTCAACAACACCGGTTACCTGGGCATGTGCGGCCACGGCACCATCGGCCTGGTGGCGTCGTTGGCGCATCTGGGCAAGATCGGCCCCGGTGTGCACCGCATCGAGACGCCGGTGGGGACGGTGCAGGCGACCCTGCACGAAGACCATTCGGTGAGCGTGCGCAATGTGCCGGCCTACCGTTACCGCAAGGCGTTGGTGTTGCAGGTGCCGGGCATCGGCCAGGTGGTCGGCGATATTGCCTGGGGCGGCAACTGGTTTTTCCTGATCGCCGAGCATGGCCTGCGGGTGGCCGGCGACAACCTTGACGCGCTGACTGCTTATACCTACGCCGTGCAACAAGCGCTGGAAGCCCAGGGCATTCGTGGCGAAGACGGCGGGTTGATCGACCATATCGAACTGTTCGCCGATGACGATCACGCCGACAGTCGCAACTTTGTCCTATGCCCCGGCAAGGCCTATGACCGCTCACCGTGCGGCACCGGCACCAGTGCCAAACTGGCGTGCCTGGCCGCCGACGACAAGTTGCAACCGGGGCAGATCTGGCGTCAGGCCAGTGTCATCGGCAGCGAGTTCGAAGGCTCTTACGAATGGCAAGGCGAGCGCATCGTGCCGACCATTCGTGGCCGTGCCTTTATCAGCGCTGAAGCCAGTTTGATCATCGAACAAGATGACCCGTTCGCCTGGGGCATTCGCCCATGAGCGAGGGCCTGGTGGCCGATGTAATCGTGATCGGCGCCGGCATCATCGGCGCCGCCTGCGCCCAGGCACTGGCCCGTCGTGGCTTGCAGGTGTTGGTGCTGGACGCCGGCCTGCACGGTGCGACGGCGGCAGGCATGGGCCACCTGCTSGTGCTCGATGACAACCCGGCCGAACTGGCCCTGAGCCAATATTCCCTGCAACGCTGGCGTGAACTGGCGCCGGACCTGCCCGACGGCTGCGCYTACCGCAACAACGGCACACTGTGGCTGGCGGCCAACGCCGAGGAAATGGCGGTCGCCCACAGCAAATACCTGAACCTGAAAGCCCAGGGCGTGGCGTGTGAACTGGTCAGCGCCAGCGCCTTGCGTCAGCGTGAACCGGAACTGCGCGAGGATCTGGAAGGCGGCTTGCTCATCAATGGCGACGGCATTCTGTATGCGCCGGCGACGGCCCGCTGGATGCTCGACACACCGAACATCCGTCAGCACCGGGCGCGGGTCAGCGCGGTCGATGGCAATCGCGTTTACCTCGATGACGGCCATTGGTTGCGGGCCGAAGCCGTGGTGTTGGCCAACGGCATTCAGGCCAGCGAACTGTGCCCGGAGTTACCCATCGAGCCGAAAAAAGGTCACCTGCTGATTACCGACCGCTACCCCGGCACCGTCACCCACACCTTGGTGGAGTTGGGTTACRTCACCAGCGCGCACAACGCCACCGGCCCATCGACCGCCTGCAATATTCAGCCGCGCCCCACCGGGCAATTGTTCATCGGTGCCTCGCGGCAATTCGGCACCACCGACCCACAGGTCGAAGGCTGGATGCTGGCGAAAATGCTCAAGCGTGCCGCCGAGTACATGCCAGGCCTGGCCCGGCTCAACGGCATCCGCGCCTGGACCGGTTTTCGCGCCGCCAGCCCCGACGGCCTGCCGCTGGTGGGCCAGCACCCACAGCAGCAGGGCTTGTGGCTGGCGGTCGGGCACGAAGGATTGGGCGTCACCACGGCCCCCGGCACGGCCGACTTGCTGGTGGCGCAGCTGTTCAACGAAACCCCGCCACTGACCGCGCAACCGTATCTGCCCCAGCGTTTCCTCGGAGAACCTGTCTATGCCTGAATTATTGCTGGACGGCCGCGCCTTGAAGGTGGCCGAGGGCACCAGCGTCGCCGCAGCCTTGGCGCTGGGCAGCGACGGATGCACACGCACTTCGGTCAGTGGCCAACGCCGCGCACCGCTGTGCGGCATGGGTATTTGCCAGGAATGCCGGGTGACCATCGACGGCCGGCGACGCCTGGCCTGCCAGACTCTGTGCCGTGACGGCATGCAGGTGCAGACATGCCCATGAACGAATACGCCGATCTGCTGATCATCGGTGCTGGCCCCGCTGGCATRGCCGCTGCTCTTGCCGCTGCCCCCAGTGGCGCACGCATCGTCATGCTCGACGACAATCCGCTGCCGGGCGGGCAAATCTGGCGTGACGGCCCTCAAGCCAATGTGCCCGATCAGGCCCGTCGCCTGCGTGAGCGATTGCATGCGTGCAGCAACATTCGCCGTCACGCCGCCACCCGGGTGATCGCCAGTCCCGGTCCGAAACAGCTGCTGGTCGAAAATGACGATGACGGCTGGCTGATCAGTTATCACCGATTGATTCTGTGCACCGGCGCCCGCGAGTTGCTGCTGCCCTTCCCCGGCTGGACGTTGCCCGGCGTGACCGGCGCTGGTGGCTTGCAGGCGCTGATCAAGGCGGGCCTGCCGGTGCAGGGTGAGCGCGTGGTGATCGCCGGCAGCGGCCCGTTGTTACTGGCGACTGCCGCCACCGCGAAAAAACACGGCGCGCAGATCCAGCGCATCGCCGAGCAAGCCTCGCGCACCGCCGTCGCCGGTTTCGCCGCACAACTGCCCCGCTGGCCTGGCAAATGGCTGCAATCGTTCAGCCTGTTCGACCGCCATTACCGCACCGCGACGCATGTGCTGGCCGCCCTTGGCACTGACCGACTGGAAGGTGTGCGCCTGCAACAGCAGGGCAAAATCGTCGAACTGGCCTGTGATCGGCTGGCCTGTGGTTTCGGCTTGATCCCGAACATTCAATTGGGCCAGGCACTGGGTTACGCCATCGAGGGTCAGGCGTTGGCCGTGGATGCCTGGCAGGCCAGTCGCGTCGATCATTATGCGGCGGGAGAATGCACCGGGTTTGGTGGCAGTGAACTGGCGTTGGTCGAAGGTGCCATTGCTGGGCACGCGGCGGTCGGTGACCTTGAAGCGGCACGCCAGTTGTGGCCACGTCGAGCGCGCTGGCAGGGTTTTGCCAAGGCACTGAATCAGGCCTTCGCCCTCGACCCACAACTCAAATCCCTGGCCCGCCCCGACACCTTGGTCTGCCGCTGTGAAGACGTGCCCTACGGCGCATTGACCGGGCACACCGACTGGCGTGAAGCCAAACTGGCCAGTCGCTGTGGCATGGGCGCCTGTCAGGGCCGGGTGTGTGGTGGCGCGGTGCAGCACCTGTTTGGCTGGCAACCCTCGGCGCCCCGTCCGCCCTTCAGCCCGGCCCGAATCGAGACCTTGATGTGCCTGGACGACACCCCGCCAGCCTGAAACCCCCTCGGGGGTTTCAGCCGCGCTGTCGAGCCTCTATGATCCCGGGGTCGCCCTCAGACCCCAGCGCCATGTACCCCTCGCTCAGCACCTTCAAACCCTGCGACCTGCCCACGCTGTTGAACAGCCTGCAGCCGATTGCGCCGCTGCTCGACACCCTGGCGGACGTGGTGTTTTTCATCAAGGACCGCGAAGCCCGCTATGCCTTCGTCAACCAGACCCTGGCCCGGCGTTGCGGTTTCAAACATCGCGAGGATCTGCTGGGGCTCACCGCCGAGATGGTCTTCCCGGAACGCTTCGGCCCGCTGTACACCGAACAGGATCGGCGGGTGCTGTCCAGCGGTCGCGAGATGGCCGACCAACTGGAACTGCACCTGTATTACGGCAACCAGCCGATCTGGTGCCTGACCCACAAACTCGCCTTGAAGGATGAACAGGGTCACATCGTGGGCCTGGCCGGGATCTCCCGCGACCTGCAATCGCCGCAGTCCAATCACCCCGCGTTCCAGAAACTCGCCGCCGTGGACGCGCACATCCGCAGCCACTTCGCCCGCCCCATCAGCCTCGCCGAACTGACCGCCATCGCCGGTTACTCCGTGGCGCAACTGGAGCGTCACTGCAAGCGGGTGTTCCAGCTCACGCCACGGCAGATGATCAACAAGGCGCGCCTGGATGAAGGTTCTCGGCTGTTGCTGCACAGCGACCTGCCGATCACCGAGATCGCCCTGCGCTGCGGTTACACCGACCACAGTGCGTTCAGCCGGCAGTTTCGTGCGTTGACCGGTTTGTCGCCGAGTCAGTATCGGGACACACAGCGTTAGGCCAGCAGGAAAGATCAAAAGATCGCAGCCTTCGGCAGCTCCTACATAGGAATGGTGAACCCCTGTAGGAGCTGCCGAAGGCTGCGATCTTTTGATCTTAAACGGTGATGTTTAAACGACACTTCCAGACACTCACCCAGGCTACACATCCTTGCGCCTCTGCCTACGACTACGCCAGAATCCGCCGGCTTGTGCGCCTTGATGCCGGGCTCTATCGTTTCCGGGTCGCTGACGAATCAGCGATCGGATTTGACCGTCCGAATAAATCAAGGCGCGCCAGCGTCCAAGACCTTTTCAGGCATTGCCTGATATATCGTGTCGCGGTGGCTGTGCGTGGGACACCTTCGGTGTGCCGGATTCCTTGATGTCCGGTCGGTCAACCCGCGTACAGCTGCCACCTTGTTCGTTTGACCGCGAACGGCGGTAGCTCCACTCATCAAGGAGCTTCACATGTTCAAACCAACGCCAAATCCTCCGGAAACCGACGACGTTTCCCCCTACGAATCCCTCGATTCGAAAAAGCTCCACGCAGCCGCCGACCGCGCCCTCGATCATTACCTCAAACCGCCCACCCCCAAAGACACCCAGCGCAAACCCAGCACCATTTACCATGTGGGTGCGAAGGTCGATAACGAAACCCTGCTGGTCAACGCCTGCGAATCCCTGGCGTCAGCSAGCATGATGCTCAGTGAGTTCGYCGGGTTGATGGACATGCCRCATCGCAAYRTSATGTTGGGGATTCAATCGGTGGTCATGCTCGGGGAGCTGGCCGTCAACCGGGTGCTGGATAATTTCGATCCACAAGACTGACACTGGATCTGAAGTGATTGGGCATCTGTGGCGAGGGAGCTTGCTCCCGCTCGGCTGCGCAGCAGTCGCAAAACCGGCATATGCGGTGTGCCAGAAAAATGCGGTTGCTGGATTTGGGGTCGCTTCGCAACCCAGCGGGAGCAAGCTCCCTCGCCACATGGGTGTGTCAGAG
>NZ_JBFTMK010000089.1:0-11451 GCF_056396965.1 Pseudomonas sp. 05N434 | reverse complement strand
GTTCATACAGCGAGCGTTCGTCCTCGGCCACTTGCGGCGCCTTGGCGATCACTTCCTGCGACAGTGTGAATGGCCGGCCTTCCGCTTCGGCGGACAATCGTTCGACCTGCGCGATCAAGGCATAGCGGTCCGCTTCGCTTTCACCCTTGTTCGACAGGAATCGCGTGTCATCCAGGCGCAGCAAGGTGTCGCCCTTGTTCACCATTTGCCCTTCGCGCACGAAAATCTCGGTGACGATGCCGCCTTCCAGGTTCTGGATCACCTGTATCTTGCTCGACGGAATCGCCTTGCCTTCGCCCATGGTGACTTCCTGCAACACGGCGAATTTGGCCCAGACCAGCGCGCTGATCAGCAGCGCCGCCGCCAGCCACACGGTGATCCGCGACCAGCGCGGTGAATCCTGCAACGAGGCGCCGGCGGTTTCCGGCATGAACTCGCTCTCGGCACTTTTGCTGAAACTGCCGAAGTAGCTTCGGGCCGCTGAATCCGGTGTTTGAGCAGACATGGGACGATACCCGTCAGTTAAGAGAAGTAATGCCGAACAAAAAACTGTGGCGAGGGAGCTTGCTCCCGTTCGGCGGCGAAGCCGTCGCAAAAGTCCAGCTGACACAACGAGGTGAATGGGGCTGCTGCGCAACCCAGCGGGAGCAAGCTCCCTCGCCACAGGTATGTATTGGCATCGAGTGGGCGCTCCTAAACCGTCGCAGAGCCGACACGGCCCTTGCGCAATGCATCGATCACCGCTTCTTTCGGGCCGTCGGCGACGATCCGCCCGTTGTCCAGCACCACCAGCCGATCCACCAGGCTGAGCATCGAACTGCGGTGGGTGACCAACAGCACTGTTTTGCCCTGGACCCAGTCGTGGAGTTTCTGCCGCAGAAGGTCTTCGCTGCTGTTGTCCATGGCGCTGGTCGGTTCGTCGAGCAGCATGATTGGCGGATCGAGCAACAAGGCTCGCGCCAGCAACACCGCTTGCCGTTGCCCGCCCGACAGCAGTTGACCACGCTCGCCCACCGGCCGATCAAACCCTTGTGGATGCTGACGCGCCAGTTCAGTCACGCCGGTCAGCTCAGCGACTTCAAGCATCCGGGCATCGCTGACATAACGGGCGCCGAGGGTCAGGTTGTCGCGCAGGCTGCCGGCCAACAAGGGCAGGTCGTGGGCGACGTAGCCGATCTGTTGACGCAGGTCGGCGACGTCCAGTTGCCGCAGGTCCAGGCCATCGAGCAGCAACTGGCCTTCTTCCGGCGCGTAGAAACCCATCACCAGCCGCGCCAAGGTGCTTTTGCCCGAGCCGCTACGGCCGATGATGCCGATCCGCTCGCCCGGTTTCATGCTGAAGCTGACGTTGGCCAGGGCCGGCGCGTTCTGGCCGTTGTAGTGGAACGTTACGCCGCAGACGTCCAGGGCGCCTTGCAGTTGCGTGCGCTCCAGTGGCCGCTGCCTGGCGTCGCGCTCTTGCGGCAACGACATCAGCGAATCGGTGCTTTTCATGGTCAGTTGCGCTTGCTGGTAACGGGTAATCAACCCGGCGATCTGCCCCAGCGGCGCGAGCACGCGGCTGCCGAGCATATAGCTTGCCACCAGCGCACCGACGCTGAGGTTGCCGGCGATGATGCTATAGACCCCGGCGACGATGGTCGCCATGCCGGAAAACTGCTGAATGAACAGCGTGCCGTTGGTGGCCAGCGCGGAGAGGTTGCGCGCATGGCTGTCGAGGCGGGTGAGGGCGCCGTGGGTGCTTTCCCATTTGTGCTGGCGCTCGCTTTCAGCGCTGCAGGCCTTGAGGGTTTCCAGGCCGCCGAGGGTTTCGATCAGCAGGGCCTGGCGTTCGGCACCGAGGCTCAGACTCTTCTGCACGGTGTCGCGCAGGCGCGCCTGAATCACCATGGCGAAGAGAATCGTGATGGGGAAGGCCAGCAGCGGAATCACCACCAGCCAGCCGCCGAGCAGGCCGATCACCACCAGCATCAGCACGGCGAAGGGCATGTCGATCAGGCTGGTCAGCGTGACGGCGGTGAGAAACTCCCGCAGGCCCTGGAAGTCATGAATGCTCTGGGCRAAACCACCGATGGTTGCGGGTCGCGCTTTCATCGCCATGCCGGTGATGCGTTCGAACAGGGTCGCTGAAAGAATCACGTCGGTTTTCTTCCCGGCAGTGTCCAGCAAGTGTGCACGAACCACCCGCAGCACCAGTTCGAAACCGGTGCCGATCAGCAAGCCGATCGACAACACCCACAAGGTTGAAGTGGCCTGGTTCGGCACCACCCGGTCGTAGGTCTGCATTACGAACAGCGGCACCATCAGGCCCAGCAGGTTGATCAGGAAACTTGCCAGAATCGCATCGCTGTACAGCCATTTCGACAGCTTCAGCGTGTCGCGAAACCACGCCTCGACCCGCGGCACCAGCGGCGCGCGCAAGTCTTCGAGTTCATGCCGTGGCCGGGCGAACAAGGCCTGGCCGCTGTAGTTGGCGGCCAGCTCGTCCGTACTGACCCACTGTTCTCCGCCGTCGGCTTCGCTGGGCAGAATCAGCGCCTGACCATTGTCGCCCCAACGGCGCAAGACCGCGCAGCGGCCATGGTTGAGGATCAGCATCACCGGCAGGTTGAGCGCGGAAATATCCGCCAGTTCACGGCGCAGCACCCGCGCCTGCAAACTGGCCCGGGCCGCTGCGCGGGGCAGCAGGTCCAGGCTCAAGCGTTGGTGTGCCATTGGCAGCCCGGCACTCAGGCTGGCACGACTGACCGTCGCGCCGTGGAGTTTGCAGAGAATCAACAGGCCGTCCAGAAGCGGATCATCGAAACTAAGACGCGGATCGACACCCGTGTTGCCGGTTTCCATGCTGGTCACATTGATCGCTCCTACACGGCGTTACTTCATTTGAGTTCAGGCAAGCGCGCTTCGTTTTTCACTTCGGTGGCGGCGATCGCATCGGCGGGCAGCACCACCCGTTGCTTGCTCAACAACTGGCCCATGTTCGCCAGCACGCGGTACATCGAGAACTCCTCGGTGTAGCGCACTTCGGTGTAGCGGCGGTTGGCGTTGTAGAGCTCGTTTTCACTGTCGAGCAAGTCGAGCAGAGTCCGTTGGCCGAGACCGAACTGATCCTGATACGCCGCCCGTACTCGGGTGGTGGTTTCGGCGTATTCACGGGCGGTCGGGGTTTGTTTCTTGGCGTTTTGCATGGCGTTCCAGGCCAGGTGGATGTTCTCGTTGAGCTGGCGCAATGCGTTGTTGCGGATGTCCATCGCCTGGTTGATCTGATGCGCATCGGAGGCCAACCGGGCCTTGTCGCTGCCGCCACGGAACAGGTTGTAGTTCATCACCACGCCCACTCGCCATTCGTTGTCGTGGCCTTGATCGCCCTGCACATTGTTATTGGCGCCCACCGCTGCTTCGGCGTCGAAGCGTGGGTAGAACGGCGACTTGGCGACTTCGTACTGGCTCTCGGCCGATTGCACATCAGCCTGGGCGGATTTCAGGTACGGGTTGTTTTCCACCATGCTCTGCTGGGCTTCGGGCAGGGTGGCGGGCAGTTCGCCGCGGGTCGACGGCGGCGCTTCGAGTTCATCGGGCATGCGCCCCACGACGCTGTAAAAATTCGCTTCGGCATCGGCCAGATCGACTTCGGCGGTGTCGAGGTTGTTTTGCGCCAGTGCCCGGCGAGCGGTGGACTGGTCGGCGTCGGCGTTGCTGCCGATCCCACGCTGGGTACGCAGGCCGATCTGATCGTTGACCCGCATGTGCGCTTGTAGATTGTTCTTGGCCAGGGTCACCAGTTCGCGGCGCTTGAGCACTTCGAGGTACACCTCGATGGTGCGCAGGGCCAGGTCCTGGGCGGTGCCTTGAGCGTAATAGGCCCGCGAGTTGGACACGCCTTTGGTGCGCGCGACCTCGTTGGCGGTGTTGAAACCATCAAACAGCATTTGCCGCAGGCGCAGTTCCGACTGGGTGTAGGTGAGGATTTCGGTGTTGTGATTGCCTCGCGACCGGGTGGTGGTGTTATCGCTGTAGCCGCGACCATAGGCGGCGTTCAAATCCACCGATGGATAAAAGCCCCCTTTAGCGACTTTAATCTGCTCGTCGGCCGAGAGCCGGGCATCGACCCGAGACGCCAGTTCCGGGTGGGTCGCAATGGTGCTCTGGATCGCCTCGGTCAATGACATCGCCTGAGCCTGAGAAGCGCAGGCCATGGCCAGCAGAATCGCACTGCAAAGGGGGGTTAAAACGCGCATGGGTGCATCTCCCTGATTCCTGATGGTGCTTAGCGGTCGCCATTTTTTTGACGATATTTTTAGATGAAACCGTTTCATGCCTGTAACAACAGAGCTAAGAACATCCTGAAGCGTAGCTAAGAAAAATTTTTCATAAGGGCTATGCCAAAAAAAACTTATGCGGCCTGAAAAATCCAGCACATTGTTCAATGCGAAAGCCTTTGTTTTATTGGCTTTCTGGAACATCAACAGGGTTTTGGAAAGTTCCATTCACTTTTCGACACAGGGCGAAGAAGTGCTGGAGGGGAGGAGAGCGAGACGGTTTAGAGGCGACATTTTTTTGTCACTCGAGTGATTCAGAACCGTTACGCATGCGTTTGCAGGCCGGTCGTTTTGGAAGTGGGTCCCGATGCCATTGATTGCAGAGGGTTTTATCCCGATCCCAAGACACCCCCCTCGCGAGCGACACGCCTGGCGAGAGTGTCGGGAGGCAGCGGTTTACTTCAGGTAAACGCTTTCCGGCACGCGGGTCTCGGGCAACCTGCTTGAACCATGAGCACGTTTCTTCGCGCAAACAGGATGCCGACAGCAGTTGGCAGCGGAGGAATGCACATGGCAACGCTCATCGGTATCGTCAGTAAGGTCATCGGTCAGGTGTATGCAGTGGCGGGTGATGGCACTCGACGGGCACTGATCGAGGGCGATCGGCTGTTTGCCGGCGAGCAGCTGGTCACCGGGGCTGAAGGGGCGGTGGCGGTGCATATGCAAAATGGCCAGGAGCTGACGCTGGGGCGTGACAGCAGCCTGCAAATGAATGCCCAGTTACTGGCGCACCAGGTGCCGCATGTGGAGACCACTGATGCGGTAACGCCGAGCCAGGCGCAACTGACCGATGTCGAGCAACTGCAAAAAGCCATTGCCGCCGGTGCCGACCCGACCCAGACCGCTGAGGCCACCGCCGCCGGACCGGGCGCAACGGGCGCGCCCGGTGGTGCGCTGGGTGGTGGCCACAGTTTTGTGCTGTTGGAGGAAGTGGGCGGGCGGRTCGATCCCACGATTGGTTTCCCCACCGCCGGCTTCAACGGTATTCCCGAATTCCCCCTGGAACGCCGGGACGCTGCGCCGGACAACGGCGATAAAGGCATCGTTACGCCGTTTGCCGCGAACGTGCCGAATCACCCGGTCATCCTCACCGGCCTGTCGGTGGCGGGCGGTGAACTGACCCTCAATGAAGCCAACCTGGCGGACGGGTCGGCCAGCAACCCGGGGGCACTGACCCAGCACAGTACGTTCACAGTGTCTGCGCCCGACGGGCTGAGCAGCCTGAGCATCGGCGGGATCAGCGTGATCAGTGGCGGGGTGCCCATCGGTTTTCCGCAGTCGATCACCACTCAACTGGGCAACACCCTGACGATCACCGGCTACAACCCGGCCACCGGCGTGGTCAGTTACAGCTACACCCTGGTCGGCAACGAAACCCATTCCGCCGGTGACGGCACCAACAATCTCAGTGAACAATTCACTGTGGTTGCGAACGACAGCAACGGCGATACCGCCACCGGTTCGCTGGACGTCAATATCACCGACGATGTGCCCAAGGCCATCGACGACAGCAACGCCCATACCGCGTCGGAAACCCTGCTGACCCTGACCGGCAGCGTGCTGCCCAACGACGTCCAGGGCGCCGACCGCATTGYCACCGGCCCCGACAGCGGGCCGATCATCGGCGGTACTTTCACCGGGACGTTCGGTACCCTGGTGTTGAACGCCAACGGCACGTACACCTACACCCTGAACACCAGCGACGCCGATTTCAAAGCCCTGCACGGCGGTGGCAACGGCACCGAAAATTTCGTCTACACCCTTACCGATTCCGATGGCGATACCAGCACCGCGACGCTGGTGCTGAACATCCATAACAACGACGACCTGGTGACGCTCAATGGCCTGAATGCCGAAGGTGGCGAGCTGACCGTCAACGAGAAAAACCTCAGCGACGGCAGCAACCCTGATGCATCGGCGCTGACCCAGAGCGGCACATTCACCATTACTGCGCTGGACGGTGTGCAAACCCTGACGGTGGGCGGCATCGTGGTGGTTTCCGGTGACCTGATCACAGGCTTCCCGCATGCCATCGTCACGCCACTCGGCAACACGCTGACCATCACCGGTTACGACAATGCGACCGGCGTGGTCAGCTACAGCTACACCCTCGTCGACAACGAAATGCATCCGAATGCCAACGGCGCCAACAGTCTCTCCGAGCAGTTTGCGGTCACCGTGGTGGACGACAACGGCACCACCGCGACTGGCAGTCTTGATGTGAACATCGTCGATGACCTGCCTCATGCCATGGACGACAGCAACGCCAATACGGCATCGGAAACCCTGCTGACCCTGACCGGCAGCGTGCTGCCCAATGACGTCCAGGGCGCCGACCGCATTGCCACCGGCCCCGACAACGGGCCGATCATCGGCGGCACCTTCACCGGGACGTTCGGCACCTTGGTACTCAATGCCAACGGCACCTACACCTACACCCTGAACACCAACGATGCCGATTTCAAAGCCTTGCACGGCGGTGGCAACGGCACCGAAAATTTCGTCTACACCCTTACCGATTCCGATGGCGATACCAGCACCGCGACGCTGGTGCTGAACATCCATAACAACGACGACCTGGTGACGCTCGATGGCCTGAACGTCAACGGCGGCGAACTGACCGTCTACGAAAAAAACCTCAGCGACGGCAGCAGCCCTGATGCATCGGCGCTGACCCAGAGCGGCACCTTCACCGTCACCGCGCTCGACGGTTTGCAAACCCTGACGGTGGGCGGCATCGCGGTGGTCACCGGTGGCGTGGCCGCAGGCGTCCCGCAGTCGATCGTCACTCCGCTTGGCAGCACGCTGACCGTCACCGGTTACGACAGTGCGACTGGCGTGGTCAGCTACAGCTATACCCTGGTGGATAACGAAACCCACCCGAACGCCAACGGCACCAACAGCATCACCGAGAACCTCAACGTCGTCGCCACTGACGTCGACGGCAGCACGGCGTTGGGCCAGATCAACGTCAACATCGTCGATGACTTGCCCACCGCCAACCCTGATCACGCCTCAGTGGCCGAAGGCGCGACGGTCTCGGGCAACGTGCTGGGCAACGACATCGGCGGCGCCGACGGACCGGCCCTCGGCGGCGCGGTGGTCGGCGTGCGCGCCGGCAGCGACACCTCGACTTCAGCCATCGGTGGCTTGAACAGTCAAATCAACGGCACCTATGGCTACCTGACCCTGGATGCCAACGGCGATGCGGTCTATCACAGCAATCCAAATGCCGTGAACGGCCCTGGCGCGACCGATGTGTTCACTTACACCGTGCGCGATGCCGACGGTGATGAAAGCACCACCACCATTACCATTGACGTGGCCAACTGCACCCTCGTGGCTGCCACCGACACCGATGTGACGGTTAATGAAAAAGCGCTGGACCTGACCAAGGACGGGCAGGACCTGGCGGCGGGCACTGTCCTCGGCAGCGAGCCTGACAACACCGGCGAAACCGCCTCGGGCACGCTGGTCGGTTCAATCACGGGCGGCACTGGTGCAATCACTTACGCTCTGGTCGGCAGCGCCACCGGCACCTATGGGCAAATCCTGCTCAACCCGGACGGTTCCTACACTTACACCCTGATTTCTGCGCCCACGACCACGCCGCACGCCAACGACGGACCGAACACCCTGAGCGAGAGCTTCACCTACCAGGCCACCGACTCTGTGGGCAACAGCGTCACCAGTACCATCGTGATCAACATCGTCGATGACGTGCCGTCGGCCCATTGCGATTCGGTTTCGGTGGTGGAGGGCGGCACGGTCAGCGGCAATGTGCTGGACAACGATGTGCTCGGCGCTGATGGCCCGGCCTTGGGTGGGGCAGTGGTCGGCGTGCGCGCCGGCAGCGACACCTCGACCTCGGCCATCGGTGGCTTGAACACGCAAATCAACGGCGCTTACGGCTACCTGATCCTGGATGCCAGTGGCAATGCGGTGTACCACAGCAACCCGAATTCGGTCGGCGAAGCCGGCGCCACCGACACCTTCACCTACACCGTGCGCGATGCCGACGGCGATGAAAGCACTGCCACGATCACTGTTGACGTCTCCAACAACTGCCTCGTAGCCGCCACCGATACCGATGTGACCGTCTACGAAAAAGCGTTGGATCTGACCAAGGACGGCCAGGACCTGGYGGCGGGCAGCGTCACCGGCAGCGAGCCTGGCAACACCGGTGAAACCGGCTCAGGTACGTTGGCAGGCTCGGTCTCTGGCGCCACGGGTGCGATCACCTACACCCTGGTCGGCAGCGCCACCGGCACCTACGGGCAGATCCTGCTCAATCCCGACGGTTCCTACACGTACACCTTGACCTCGGCGCCGAAAACTTCGCCCAACGCCAACGACGGCGCGAACACCCTGAGCGAGAGCTTCACCTACAAAGCCACCGATGCGCTGGGCAACAGCACCACCGGCACCCTTGTGGTCAGCATCGTCGATGACGTGCCTCACGCCGTCGCCTCGGACCGTTCGGTGCCGGCCGTGCAGATCGACTCCAACCTGATGCTGGTGATCGATGTATCCGGGAGCATGGACGACCCCTCCGGCGTATCGGGCCTGTCGCGGCTGGACCTGGCCAAGCAGGCGATCAGCGCGCTGCTCGACAAGTACGACAATCTGGGTGACGTGAAGGTACAGATCGTCACCTTCAGCAGCAGCGCCACCGACCAGACGTCGATCTGGGTCGATGTGGCGACGGCCAAGTCGATCATCGCTACGCTGACGGCAGGTGGCGGCACCAACTACGACGCGGCCGTGGCAACCATGGAAACCGCATTCGACACCTCGGGCAAACTCATCGGGGCGCAGAACGTCGGCTACTTCTTCTCCGATGGCAAACCCAACGAAGGCGACATCGGCACTGCGGACGAGATCGCGCTCAAAGCCTTCCTCGACGCCAATGGCATCAAGAACTACGCCATCGGCCTGGGCAGCGGCGTCAATAACGCCAGCCTCGATCCGGTGGCCTATGACGGCAGCACGCACACCGACACCAACGCTGTGGTGGTGACCGACCTCAACCAACTCAACTCGGTACTTTCGGGCACCGTGCAAGGTGCGCCGGTCACCGGTTCGTTGCTGGGCGAGGGCGGTACATTTGGCGCCGATGGCGGTTTCATCAAAACCCTCACGGTCGACGGCACCACCTATACCTACGACCCGAAAGCCAACAGCAATCAGGGTTCGCTGAACTTCAGCGGCGGCGCCAACCACGGCACCTTCAACACCGTCGACAACACCCTGAGCATCGCCACCAACAACAGCGGCACGCTGCTGGTGAACCTCGACACCGGCGAGTACACCTACACCTCGCAGAAAACCACGGCCGTGCAGATCACCGAAAACATCGGCTTCACCGCCAGCGACAACGACGGCGACCTCACCAGTTCGACCCTGACAGTCAACGTGATTCCGAATTCGCCACCGGTGGCAGTCGATGATCACATCATCACCAACGTGCTGTCGGGCAGTATCGTGGTGCCGGGCGAGCTGCTATTGGCCAACGACACCGACCCCAACGGTGATGCGCTCACGGCATCGCCGACTACCTTCAACACGGGTTGGACGGCCAAGGGAGCGGACTTTACCGGCACCAACTCGAGCTTCAGTTTCACCGGCAATAACGTCCAGGCCGTGACCATCGCCCGCAGTGCATTCGTCGCCAACGCTGCCGCCATGACCGCCATGCTGGTGGTCAGCGGGGCCTTGGGGGCGGTCAGCACCAACAATACCAACGATGAGGACCGCATCACCGTCAACCTCAAACAGGGCGAGACCCTCAACCTGGACCACAACCTGGCGGCCGGCCACATCACCATGGAGTACTCGGTCAATGGCGGCGCTTACATGGCTCTCGCCGATGGCCAGACCATCACCGCCACGGCGGACGGCACGTACCAGATCCACATCACCAACATTGACGACGGGGGACCTGGCAACAGCGGGAAGGGGGCGGAAAACTATCAACTGACCATGACCGTCAACTACGCCGGAGCCCAGGACTCCACGCCAGACTTCCACGGCACCTACACCGCGAGCGACAACCACGGCGGCAGCGACAGCGCGGCAGTCGACATCACCTATCAGGCCGGCCATACACTGACCGGCACCTCGGGCGATGACGTGTTGATCGCGGGCACCGGCAACAACATTATCAATGCGGGTGACGGCAACGATGTGCTCACCGCAGGCTCAGGCAATAACGAGATGCATGGCGGCGCCGGCAACGATCTGCTGTTCAGCGGGCCGGGCAACGATTGGCTCGACGGCGGCACCGGCAACGACACCGCGAGCTACGCCCATGCCACCGCTGGCGTGACTGTCGACCTCAGCCTGCTCACTGCGCAAAACACCGTTGGCGCAGGCACCGACACCCTGACCGGCATCGAAAACCTCACGGGCTCGAACTTCAACGACAGCCTCACGGGCGACAACAACGGCAACATCATCAACGGCGGTCTGGGTAACGATGTGCTCAACGGCGGGGGCGGCGACGACTTCCTGATCGGTGGCCTGGGCGACAACACCCTCACCGGCGGCAGCGGCGCCGACACCTTCCAGTGGCTTAAAGGCAACAGCGGCCACGACGTCATCACCGACTTCACCCCGGGCACCGACAAACTCGACCTGTCGCAACTGCTGCAAGGCGAGAACGGCACTGCGGCATCGCTGGATGACTACCTGCACTTCAAAGTCACCGGCAGCGGCGCGACCCTGGTCACCAGCATCGACATCAGCGCCATGGCCGGTGCCACGCCGAGCCAGACCATCGACCTGGCCGGTGTGAACCTGGCCAGCCACTACGGCGTCACCCCCGGAGCGAATGGTGTGATTGCCGGCGGGGCGGACACTGCGACCATCATCAACGGCATGCTCAATGACCATTCGTTGAAGGTAGATACGGTGTGATCTGAAACGACAAAACCCGCTATCCCGGTGAAAGGGGATGGCGGGTTTCTTGTTGGTTGAGGATTTATCTACCGGCCCTGTGCCCGGATACACCTCATGTGGCGAGGGGGCTTGCCCCCGTTCGGCTGCGCAGCAGTCGTAAAACCTGTACATGCAGTTTGCCAGACAGACAGTGATTGCAGGTTTTGGGGGCCGCTTCGCAGCCCAACGGGGG
>NZ_JBFTMK010000088.1:0-13335 GCF_056396965.1 Pseudomonas sp. 05N434 | reverse complement strand
GTCCTACATCGATGTTGGTTGCGCCGCGCTTGCGGGATTGTAGCGTTGATGCATCCGCTCCAAGGTCCGAGGCATTCAGCGGTCGCCGTCTCATCATTCTCCTGATGTTTCGCGTTGGGCCTCATCCGCGTGTTCAGGTGTGGATGTGGCGTAGATGGCCCATGCGTGCATGAGCTCCCGTCGCTTATCAAAAAAGTCTGATCGAGAGTATGCGCTTTCCGTTTCCCCGCGTTCGTCATGGGCCAGCGCGAGCTCGCAGATATCTCTTGGGAAAGGAGTCTTTTCACCTGCCCAATCCCGGAAGGTCGAGCGAAAACCATGACGAGTGATGTGCTCATAACCCAATGCATGAAGCAAATTGCGAATGCCATTAGCGTGCATCACGCCGCTTCGGCCGTGGCCGGGGAAAACGTAGGGACTTTTGGGGGTGACTTTCGGAAGGCCCTTCAGAAGTGAAACCACCTCTGGGGCCAGGGGGATCGCGAACGCTTGCCGGGTTTTCATGCGCTCATCAGGCAGAGACCATCGACCCGATTCCAAGTCAAACTCATCCCAGCGTGCGAATCGGACCATATGCGAGCGAGCGCCGGTTAGAATCAGTAACTGAGCCGCGACAGAAGCGTGGCAGGGATCCTTGCGTAAGGCTTCCATAAGCTTCGGCAGATCCTGCCATTTCAGCGCAGGATGATGCTGGCGTTTACGAGCTTTCTTCTTCTCATGCCGGCTCAGCAGGTTTTCCAGATGGCCGCGCCAGCGTGCCGGATTCTCTCCAGTCCTGAGACCTCGGGCTCTGGCGGCATCCAGGATTTGTTCGATTTGCCCACGTACTTCGTCAGCCGTCCGCGTTTTGGTCACCCAAAGTGGTTGCAGTGCCTTGATCAGGTGTTTGGTCTCGACCTTGTCGGCTGACAACTTCCCTATCGTAGGGAAAGCATAGAGTTCTAGTTTCCTCAGCCAGCCCTTGCGCCATTTCTCCGACCAGCTCGAACCATGGGCATCTCGATAGTCGGTGGCCAATTTCTCAAAGGTAATCAGCTGCGCCAGTTCACGGCGTTCAGCTTCCCGTTGAGCGGCTTGTTCAGCCTGTCGTTTTGCGAGTGGATCAGTGCCTTTCAAAATCTGGACTTTGTTTTCATAGGCGGCCGCGCGGGCCTTTTTTAGATCGAGCTGGGGGTAGCCACCCAATCCCATCTCTCGTCGTTTGCCGTGTAGCTGAAACCGCAACACCCAGTTTTTTCGTCCCGTAGCTTTGACGATAAGGCGTAGCCCTTCACCGTCTTCGTAGGTGCCTGGCTCGGTCACATTTTCGACATACTTTGCGGTCAGCTTGCCCATCTTTTCGGCCCTCTGGTCCCCCACTTGATCCCCCACTTGGCTGTGGAAGACGATGGATGAAAACGGAAGTCACAGGAACAAAAGTAGGCTGAAACCCTTGATCTAGCAAGGCTCTCGCGGTTTTCAGGAGATGAGAGTGGCTTTCAAAAAGAAATTAAAAAGCCGGCTTGTGGCCGGCTTCTCGGGGACTGGCTTGGTTTATTTTTGGTAAACCGCGCCAGCCTTCAAAACGTACACCCGGATCTTGCGTCCGGCTGTGGGACTTGGCGAGAAAGTGATCTGCCTTGTCGGTGCGATCTGAGCCTTGGAAAGGGTCGATGCGCAAATGTGGGGCGCAGCATACTGATTTTTTTGAGGAATTCCCAGCTTGGTGTGCGGGATAGAGCGATTGCGCTGAGGCGTAGCAGCTGCCGAAGGCTGCTACAGGGCTTCGTATTTACAGGAACGGTACGGACGGTCTGCGTTTGTTGAGCGTCGACCACCAGAACACCCATCCCAATACCCTGATGTTCTGCTTGTCGATCTGCTCGGCGTTGAAGATCTCATCCGGATACTCGGCACGATTGTGGCTGCGCAACCGCAGCGCATTTCCCGGCATCCGGTGCAGGTATTTGATTCGCAACATTCCGTCATGCTCGATCGCATAGATCTCGCCATCGATAATCTGCGTAAGCCCGCGATCAATGGCGAGGGTAGAACCGTCTTCAATCTTTTCGGCCATGCTGTTGCCGATCATATGGGTGCAGATGGCATTGGCATGTTTGATTTCCAGGGAGTCGAGGTGGCTGTGGGGCAGGCGGATGGATTGGCCGGGGTCCTCGACGACGTGGGTTTTGTTGGAGCCTGGGGCGGTGGCGGTCTCTTTGAAGAAGGGCAGTTCGACGTCGATGGGCTCGATCACCGTGTAGATGCCCCGGATTGCCTGGGCGTCGAAGGTGTTGCCGGACTCGTCGAGCACACGCAGGCGTGAGGACTCTTTAGGACCTTCGCCGGTTTTCAGCCAGTCACTGTTTACAGACAGAAGTCGGGAGACTTCTTCCATGCGATAAGCGGGCACACCACGGGTGTACCAGTTATGGATATTTTGCGCTTCCGTGTCGAAGAAAGCGGCAAATCCTGTCGTTGTGATGTTGGCTGCTTCGAGGAGCGCTCTGAACCGTGGGCCGCTAGTGTTCTTTTTCATAAACACGAGTCTACGGGCGCAGGATGGGGGTTTGAATAAACGACCCGTTCAAATTTCGAGGGAAATTTAAGACCGGATGTAAGACGCTTTTCGTAAAAAATAAACAGGCAAACACCCAGGCCGAAATGCTCAAAACTCATTGTTAAAAGCGTTCCAGGCAGGCACAAAAAACCCCGGATCAACCGGGGTTTTTCTTGAAGCGTGAGGCTAGAAACTAACCGTTGCTTCTCAGCCTTTGTAGGCAGCGACCGACTTGGTGATCGCGGCGCGGGCGGCGTCTGCGCCGTCCCAGCCTTCGATTTTCACCCATTTGCCTTTTTCGAGGTCCTTGTAGTTCGCGAAGAAGTGCTCGATCTGCTGGATCAGCAGGGCTGGCAGGTCGGTGTATTCCTTCACGTCCACGTACAGCTGGGACAGCTTGTCGTGTGGGACTGCGATGACTTTAGCATCGCCGCCGCCGTCGTCGGTCATGTTCAGGATGCCGACTGGACGCGCGCGGATCACCGAACCTGGAGCAACCGGGTAAGGAGTCACGACCAGCACGTCGAGGGGATCACCGTCGTCAGCCAGGGTGTTCGGGATGTAACCGTAGTTGGCCGGGTAGAACATTGGGGTGGCCATGAAACGGTCAACGAACAGGCAGTCGCTGTCTTTGTCGATTTCGTATTTGATCGGCGCGTGGTTGGCCGGGATCTCGATCGCGACGTAGATGTCGTTCGGCAGGTCTTTGCCAGCCGGAATCTTGCTGTAGCTCATTGGGCGGTGCCCCCGTTAGTTGACCAAAAACACTTGGCCGGATTGACCAAAAAGTGGCGGCGATTATAGGCATATTCCGCCGTTGATGCCATGCACCTAAGGGTCGTAGAGACCTTAGTCGCGTGCCTGATAGACCGGGTCTTCGGCCAGAAGTTGCCGTAGACGGGCCAGCGGATCCTGACGGTAAAACAACTTCAACTGTTCGTAGACCTGTGGATAAGCCTCGTAAAGCAGATCCGGGGCGCTGAAGAAGTATTCGCTGGTGACCGCGAAGAACTCGGCGGGGTTTTCCGCGGCGTACGGGTCGATGGCGGTTTCAGCGTCCGGGTTGCGCTCCAGTTGCCGGTCGAGGTCGTCATAGGCTTCCTGCATGACCTTGGCCCAGTCGCTGACGCGCATGTCGGCGTGCAGCGGTGGCAGGCCATTGGCGTTGCCGTTGAGCATGTCGAGTTTGTGTGCGAGTTCGTGGATCACCAGGTTGTAGCCTTCCCAGCCACCGCTGGCCATCACGCCGGGCCAGGCGAGGATGATCGGGCCTTGCTGCCAGGCTTCGCCGCTGTGTTCACCATCCCATTCGTGTTCGACGCCGCTGGCATCGCGATGGCGCTGGGGGCTGAGGAAATCGTCGGGGTAGAGGATGACTTCGTGAAAGCCCTGATACCAGTTCAGATCACCCAAATGCATGAGCGGTAATTGGGCCTGGGCGGCGAGCAGCAGGCGCTGCTCCTGGTGGAGTTCGACGCCGGGCAGGGCGGTCAGGTGTTTGTCTTGCAGGAACAGCACGCTGGCTTCGCGCAGCCACTGGTCTTCGGCCGCGCTGATGCCATCGAGGAAGCTCAGGTGATGGCGCACCCGTTGCCACATGTCGTCGGCAATCGGATGCCTGGCCAGGGTGCGCCGGCGTCGCCAGGCGCTAAGGGACCACATCGTCAGTCAGCGGGGTTCGGCTTTGGACGCGGCATTAGCGAGACGGCTGCGGATCACGCCAATGATCATCGGTAGCAGCGACACCAGGATGATACCCACCACCAGCAGCGACAGGTTTTTCTTGATGAACGGTACGTTGCCGAAGAAGTAACCGAGGGTTACCAGGCCACCCACCCAGAGGATGGTGCCGAAAATGCTGAAGGCAAAGAAACGCGGGTAAGGCATTTTGCCAACGCCGGCGACGAACGGAGCAAAGGTACGGATGATTGGCATGAAGCGCGCCAGGGTCACGGTTTTGCCGCCGTGTTTGTCGTAGAAATCGTGGGTTTGTTGCAGGTAATCGCGGCGGAAGATTTTCGAGTTCGGGTTACTGAACAGCCGTTCGCCGACGGTGCGGCCGATCACGTAGTTGGTGCTGTCGCCGAGGATCGCCGCCAGCATCAGCAGGCCGCCCAGCAGTACCGGATCCATGCCGCCACCGGCCGCCACMGCGCCTGCGATGAACAACAGGGAATCGCCCGGCAGGAACGGCATCACCACCAGTCCGGTTTCGCAGAAGATCA
Source organism: Pseudomonas sp. 05N434 (assembly GCF_056396965.1). NCBI lineage: Bacteria > Pseudomonadati > Pseudomonadota > Gammaproteobacteria > Pseudomonadales > Pseudomonadaceae > Pseudomonas > Pseudomonas sp. 05N434. The sequence continues at coordinate 8,571 of NZ_JBFTMK010000088.1, read as the reverse complement.
CCATGAACAGGATGGCGTAGATCCATGCTCCGTAGTTGTTCACCAGCATCTCGAGGTAAACATCGAGATGCAGAATAACGTCGATCGGGTTGAAATCCATGGAAAGCACCTGTGGTGATGGCCCGACTCAGCAGGCCTGTGCGGATAGCTTCGCGTAAGACTACAGCGGGGTGTGATTTTTCTTACGAGCCGTGAGGTGTGGGCATTATACGGGGTGAAAAGTGAAAAACGCGTCGAGTTTGTAGCGAGGAATGTCGATGTGTTTCAGGGTTTGTCGGAAAAGGTCGCAGCCTTCGGTAGCACCTACAGCTTCGAGGTTGCCTCGGTCGATGCAGGCGCTGCCGAAGGCTGCGATCTTCTTGGTGAGCTTAAAGTTCGTCACTGATCGGCAATACGTAATTCTTGAACTCGGTGTCTTCCCTGAACCCGATGGATTCGTAGGTTTTCTGCGCCACTTCGTTGTTGCTGCTGGTGGAAACGCGCATGCGCACGGCATTGGTTTCCTTGGCCATTTTCTTCGCGGTGCGGATCAGGTTGTCGGCCACTAACTGGCGTCGGGCGTCTTCGGCGACGTAGATGTCGTTGAGGATCCACACGCGTTTGAGCGAAAGAGACGAGAAGCTCGGGTACAACTGACAGAAACCCAACAGTTTGTTGTTGTCGTCATCGGCCAGGGCCAGGTAGATCACCGACTCTTTGCGCCGCAGGCGCTTTTCGAGGAACGCTCGGGACGAGTCCGGATACGGCAGGGAACCGTAAAACTCGCGATATTTGACGAACAACGGGGTCAGCAGGTCCAGGTGTTCGAGGGTCGCTTGAATAATCCGCATGGTAGGTCTCGTCTTCAAGTGGCTGTCTTACATGGTGACGGCGACAGGAAACCCTTGGCGGCCGTGCATCGATCCTGCCTTAAACCGGAATAGAAACGCAATGCGGAAACGGTTCAGGCATCCGACGGACTGAGTAGGAAATTACCTTTCAAACCTGCTCCTGTGTCCGACTCCAGCGTCTGAACCTGGGCTTCGTCCTTCAGACTGACCCCCGATAACTGCCGCCGACAGGCTTCGCGCATCAAATACAGCAAACGGTGTGCCGCCATGCCGTAACTCAAGCCTTCGAGCCGGACATTCGAGATGCAGTTGCGGTAGGCATCCGTCAGTCCGACCTTGGGATTATAGGTGAAATACAGCCCCAGGCTGTCTGGAGAGCTTAATCCAGGGCGTTCGCCGATCAGAATGACCACCATTTTTGCACCCAGCAGCTCGCCAATCTCGTCAGCCACCGCAACCCGGCCTTGTTCCACCAGAATCACCGGTGACAGGGACCAGCCTTCGATAGCTGTCTGTTCTTCCATGCGTGYCAGAAACGGCAAGGTGTGGCGATGAACGGCCAGTGCCGAGAGACCATCGGCCACCACTACAGCCAGATCCACCCCGCCAGGATTGGCTCGTGCGTAATTACGCAGTGTCTGCGCCGACTCGTCACTCAACTTGCGCCCCAAATCGGGGCGCTGCAAATAGCTGTTCCGGTCCGTGGCCGCGCTGTGCAGCAGCAAACTCTCACGCCCACGCTCGGTCAGTTGCGAACTGAGCGCCGTGTGATCGAAAGGCAGGTGCACCGCATCCCGGGCCTGGGCATGGGCGTACTGGAAATCCAGCTGCGCGCGGGTCGGCATGCTGGTGCCGGTACGGCCGAGGGCAATGCGTGCCGGGGTCAGGCGGCGCAGTTCCAGCAATGGGTTCTGCGGATCGACAGGTGGTTCATACATATAAACACTCATCCCAGTTGCGCCAATGCCTGGCGGAACGCCGGTGGCAGGCTGTTGCCGAAGTGAATTTTGCCGTCCGCCTGGGTGAAGATGCCCATGTTCGCCAGCCACTGTTCAAACTCCGGCGCCGGTTTCAGGCCCAGGGTTTGCCGGGCGTAGAGGGCGTCGTGGAACGAGGTGGTCTGGTAATTGAGCATGATGTCATCGGAGCCGGGGATGCCCATGATGAAGTTGATCCCGGCCACACCCAGCAAGGTCAGCAGAGTGTCCATGTCGTCCTGGTCGGCTTCGGCATGGTTGGTGTAACAGATATCGCAGCCCATGGGGACGCCCAGAAGCTTGCCGCAGAAGTGGTCTTCGAGGCCGGCGCGGATGATCTGTTTACCGTTATAGAGGTATTCCGGGCCGATGAAGCCTACGACGGTGTTCACCAGAAACGGTTTGAAATGCCGTGCCACGGCGTACGCGCGGGTTTCACAGGTCTGTTGATCGATGCCGTGGTGGGCGTTGGCCGACAAGGCACTGCCTTGGCCGGTCTCGAAATACATCAGGTTTTGGCCCAATGTGCCGCGATTCAGGCTCAAGCCCGCGTCGTAGCCTTCCTGTAAAACGTTGAGGTTGATGCCGAAACTGGCGTTGGCCGCTTCGGTGCCGGCAATTGACTGGAACACCAGGTCCAGCGGAACCCCGCGATTGACCGCCTCGATGGAGGTGGTGACGTGGGTCAGCACGCAGGCCTGTGTCGGAATGTCGTAGCGCTGGATGATCGCGTCGAGCATTTCCAGAATGGCGCAGATCGAAGCGATGCTGTCGGTGGCCGGGTTGATGCCGATCATCGCGTCACCATTGCCGTACAGCAGGCCGTCGAGAATGCTGGCGGCGATGCCGGCCGGTTCGTCGGTGGGATGATTGGGTTGCAGGCGCGTCGAGAGCCGACCGCGCAGGCCCAGGGTGCCGCGGAACTTGGTGACCACGCGGATTTTCTGCGCCACCAGCACCAGATCCTGCACGCGCATGATCTTCGACACGGCGGCGACCATTTCCGGGGTCAGGCCGGGGGCGAGGGCGCGCAGGCTTTGTTCATCGGCGGCTTCGCTGAGCAGCCAGTCGCGGAAACCGCCGACGGTGAGGTGGCTGACCGCTTTAAAAGCCTGTTTGTCGTGAGTGTCGATGATCAGTCGGGTGACCTCATCGGCCTCGTAAGGAATCAGCACTTCCTCCAGGAAGTGGGCCAGCGGGGTGTCGGCCAGGGCCATCTGCGCGGCCACCCGCTCGCCATCGTTGAGGGCGGCAACGCCGGCCAGAAAGTCCCCGGAGCGCGCCGGGCTGGCTTTGGCCATGACCTCCTTGAGGCTGTCGAAGCGGTAGGTCTGGGCGCCGACGGTATGGGCAAATACGGCCATGGGACGGTGTCCTCCTGATTCAGTAAATATCTCAAATGCACCACTGAACCCCTGTGGGAGCGGGTTTTGGTGCACTTCAATATGGCAGGCGCCGGGAATCAGCCCGGCGCCGGTGCAATTCAGACACCTTCGAGCATCGCATCCGCCGGTGCATCGGCACGTTGCTTGGCGGTCAGTTGGAAATACAGGTAACCGGCCACCATGAAACCGAGGAACACACAGCCGATCAGCGCGTTGAACCAGGCCATCGCCACCAGGCACACCACCGCCAGAAACAGCGCGATCCCCGGTACGATCGGGTAGCCCGGCGCGCGGAAGGTGCGCTCCAGGTTGGGTTCGGTTTTACGCAGTTTGAACAGGCTCAGCATACTGATGATGTACATCACGATGGCGCCGAATACCGACATGGTGATCATTGCAGCCGTCAGCGTCATGCCTTGCAGGTTGACCAGGCCGTCGCTGTAGATCGCCGCGATGCCGATCACGCCGCCCGCCAGGATCGCCCGGTGCGGGGTCTGGAAGCGCGACAGTTTGGCCAGGGAGGCCGGCAGGTAACCGGCGCGAGCCAGGGCGAAGAACTGCCGCGAATAACCCAGAATGATCCCGTGGAAGCTCGCCACCAGGCCGAACAGACCAATCCACACCAACATGTGCATCCAGCTCGAGTTGTTGCCGACCACGGCTTTCATCGCCTGAGGCAGTGGGTCGTTGATGTTCGACAGTTGGCGCCAGTCGCCGACACCGCCGGCCATGACCATCACGCCGATGGCGAGGAACACCAGGGTCAGAATGCCGCTGACGTAAGCCTTGGGAATCGTGCGTTTCGGGTCCTTGGCTTCTTCGGCGGCCATGGCTGCGCCTTCAATGGCGAGGAAAAACCAGATCGCGAACGGGATGGCCGCAAAGATGCCGGGAATCGAGGCCATGCTGAATTCGTTGGCGCCCGACCAGCCGTTGAGCACGAAGTTACTGAAGCTGAAGCCCGGTGCGACCACACCCATGAACACCAGCAATTCGGCGACGGCAAGCACAGTGACCACCAGTTCGAAGGTGGCCGCGATGCTCACGCCGAGGATATTCAGGGTCATGAACACGAAATAGGCGCCAACCGCGGCGATCTTCGGGTCCAGTTCCGGGTATTGCACATTGAGGTAGGCGCCGATGGCCATGGCAATTGCCGGTGGCGCAAAGACGAACTCGATCAGGGTGGCGATGCCGGCGATCAGTCCGCCTCGCTCGCCGAAGGCTCGGCGGCTGTAAGCAAACGGCCCGCCAGCGTGGGGAATGGCGGTGGTCAATTCGGTGAAACTGAAAATGAAGCAGGTGTACATCGTCGCCACCATCAATGCGGTGACGAGAAAACCCAGGGTACCTGCGGTGCCCCAGCCATAACTCCAGCCGAAATACTCGCCGGAAATCACCAGGCCGACGGCAATGCCCCATAGATGCAGGGTGCCGAGTGTGGGTTTGAGCTGTGTAGTAGAAGTCATAGGTCCTCTCTGCGTAGTAGAAGTCATAAGTCCTCTCTGTCTTTTTTATTGTTTGATTTGTTGGACTTTCGGGTATGGCATTCAGTGTGTAGAGCGGGAATGCAAAGCCAATGCCAGACCGGCAGAGCGATGAAGGAGGCGTTTAAGGGCACCATCGCGGGCTTGCCCGCGATGGCCTTCTGAAGGGCGATACAGAAATACCTGTATCGCCCCCCCGGTTTTTAGAAGAAGCCCAACGGGTTGATGTCGTAGCTCACCAGCAGGTTTTTGGTCTGCTGATAGTGATCGAGCATCATTTTGTGGGTCTCACGGCCGACGCCGGACTTTTTGTAACCACCGAACGCGGCGTGTGCCGGGTACAGGTGGTAGCAGTTGGTCCACACGCGACCGGCCTTGATGGCGCGGCCCACGCGGTAGGCGCGGTTGATGTCGCGGGTCCAGAGGCCGGCACCCAGGCCGAACTCGGTGTCGTTGGCGATGGCCAGGGCCTCGGCTTCGTCCTTGAAGGTGGTGATGCTCACCACCGGGCCGAAGATTTCTTCCTGGAACACGCGCATTTTGTTGGTGCCCTTGAGCAGGGTCGGCTGGATGTAATACCCGGTCGCCAGGCTGCCCTCGAGTTTTTCCACCTTGCCACCGGTCAGCAGTTCGGCGCCTTCGCCCTTGGCGATGTCCAGGTACGAAAGGATTTTGTCGAATTGCTGCTCGGACGCCTGGGCGCCGACCATGGTGTCGGTGTCCAGCGGGTCGCCACGCTTGATCTGCAGGACTTTTTTCATGACAACTTCCATGAACTCGTCGTAGATCGACTCCTGTACCAGGGCGCGGGACGGGCAGGTGCAAACTTCGCCCTGGTTGAAGAATGCCAGCACCAGGCCTTCAGCGGCTTTCTCGATGAAGGACGGTTCGGCCTGCATGACGTCTTCGAAGAAGATATTCGGCGACTTGCCACCCAACTCCACGGTGGACGGAATGATATTTTCGGCGGCGCATTTCATGATGTGCGAGCCGACTGGAGTCGAACCGGTGAAGGCGATCTTGGCGATGCGTTTGCTGGTGGCCAGGGCTTCACCGGCTTCTTTGCCGAAGCCTTGCACCACGTTGAGCACGCCAGGTGGCAGCAGGTCGCCGATCAGCTCCATCAGCACAGTAATGCCCAGCGGGGTTTGCTCGGCAGGTTTGAGGACAATGCAGTTACCGGCGGCCAGGGCCGGAGCGAGTTTCCAGGCGGCCATCAGAATCGGGAAGTTCCACGGGATGATCTGCCCGACCACGCCCAGCGGTTCATGGATGTGATAGGCCACGGTATTGCCGTCAATCTCGGCGGCGCTGCCTTCCTGGGCGCGGATGCAACCGGCGAAATAGCGGAAATGGTCGGCGGCCAGCGGGATGTCGGCGTTGAGGGTTTCACGCACGGCCTTGCCGTTGTCCCAGGACTCGGTGATCGCCAGCAGTTCCAGGTTCTGTTCGATGCGATCGGCGATTTTCAGCAGCACCAGCGAGCGTGCCTGGGCGGACGTGGCGCCCCAGGCATCGGCGGCGGCATGGGCGGCGTCCAGGGCTTTTTCGATGTCTTCGGCAGTGGAGCGCGGGAATTCGGCAATCGGTTGGCCGTTGACCGGCGAAGTATTGGTGAAGTACTGACCTTTGACAGGCGCGACGAACTCGCCGCCGATGTAGTTACCGTATTTGCTCTTGAACGAAACGATAGCGCCTTCAGTACCGGGGTGAGCGTAACGCATGATGGGTTTCTCCTTGGCTTTTGTGCTTATAAGGGAGGACGCGCCAGAGCGCGGTAACAAGCGTAGAGCATGCCAGCCCCTTAAAGAGGGTTCAGCACAGCCCTCTGGGAGAATAATAAGAAATGCACGACAACCATTTGAGTCGCCATGCCCAGCAAGTGTTGACCGTGACCCAGGGTAAGTCCCACCTGCACGGTCCCGGCAGCGATCCGTCTATTGCCCGCTCCTGGCTGCGTTGCCTTGAGGACTATCACCTCGACCCGGCCCTGACCATGGCGCCGACGGTGCTGGAACATGGACGTCTCCTGGAAAGCCGCGAACGTTTGCAGCAAGTGCTGCAGATCGCCGGCAACGAAATGACCAGCCTCCACCAGCAACTCTCCGGCGCCGGCCACGCAGTGTTGCTGACCGACGCTCGCGGGGTGATCCTCAACTGCGTCACCGCGCCCGCCGAACGGAAGATTTTCGAACGCGCCGGCCTTTGGCTTGGCGCCGACTGGAGCGAAGCCTGCGAAGGTACCAACGGCATCGGCACCTGCCTGGTGGAGCGCCAGTCCCTGACCATCCACCAGGACGAACACTTTCGCGGCCGCCACACCGGCCTGACCTGCTCGGCAAGCCCGGTGTTCGACCCTCATGGTGAACTGTTGGCGGTGCTTGACGTGTCTTCGGCGCGTCATGAGGTTTCGCGGCAGAGCCAGTTTCACACCATGGCCCTGGTCAATCTGTCGGCGAAGATGATCGAGAGCTGTTATTTCCTGCGTTACTTCGACAATCAATGGCTGCTGCGTTTTCACTTGCAGGCCGAATCCGTCGGACTGTTCAGCGAAGGGCTGCTGGCGTTCGACGGGGAAGGGCGGATCTGTGCGGTCAACCAGAGCGCGCTGAATTTGCTGGGACATATTCGTGGCGGCCTGTTGGGCCAGCCGGTGGAGGCGTTTTTCGACTGCTCGCTGAATGAGTTGCTCGGCCGCGCGAGCGCCAATGCCAGCGCCAGTTGGCCGTTGCGCACCCGCGACGGGCGGCGGCTGTTTGCTGTATTGCGTGGGCAGCCGCGCAGCATTCCTGCACCGGTGGTRCAAAGCCCGGCAGTGGCCGAGCGTCCACGGCTGTCGGGTATTTGCCTGGGCGATGCCGCGTTGCAGGAAGACTTCCGCAAGGCCTTGCGGGTGTTCGAACGGGACGTGCCGTTGCTGATCAACGGCGAAACCGGCTCAGGCAAGGAGGCTTTCGCCAAGGCCGTGCATCAGGCCAGTCAACGGGCGGAAAAATCGTTCGTCGCCCTCAATTGCGCGGCGATCCCCGAAAGCCTGATCGAAAGCGAGTTGTTCGGCTATCGCGGCGGCAGCTTCACCGGTGCCCGCAAGGAGGGCATGCGTGGAAAGTTGCAGCAGGCCGATGGCGGAACTTTATTCCTGGATGAAATCGGTGACATGCCGCTGAGCATGCAGACCCGACTATTAAGGGTGCTGGAAGACCGTCAGGTGGTGCCGATTGGCGGCGAGCCGGAATCGGTCAATGTGCGGATCATCAGCGCTACTCACCGTAACCTGCTCGAAAGGGTGCAGGACGGCAGTTTTCGCGAGGATTTGTATTACCGGCTCAATGGGCTGGAAGTCGCATTGCCGGCGTTGCGCGAGCGCACGGATAAATCACAGCTGCTCGACTTTCTGTTGGCCGAAGAGGCGGGCGGGGAGACGGTATTGATTGATGCAGCGGCGCGGCAGGCCTTGCTGGATTTTGCCTGGCCGGGGAACGTGCGGCAGTTGCGCAATGTGCTGCGGACCCTGGCGGCGTTGTGTGACGGCGGTCGGATCGGGCTGGAAGATTTGCCGGCGATGATTCGTCAGGTCCGGCCGGTGACGGTGGCGACGATTGAAGCGCCGTCCGAGTATCCGCTGGACGATGCCGAGCGGTTGGCGTTGCTCAACGCACTGGAACAGCAGCGCTGGCACATGACCCACACCGCCGAACAGTTGGGTGTGAGCCGCAATACCCTCTACCGGAAGCTGCGCAAACACGGCATCGCACGATAGCCGTTTTTGTGGCGAGGGGGCTTGCTCCCTCGCCACAAAAAAATGCGCTCGATCAGCCAGGCGGTTGTGTCACGTTCAGCTAAAGAGTGCGATTTTCCCCTCCCTACGCTAACCTGCGGCCATGTTTACGAG
>NZ_JBFTMK010000087.1:0-19699 GCF_056396965.1 Pseudomonas sp. 05N434 | reverse complement strand
TTTGACGACTGCTTCGCAGCCGAACGCAGCCTCGCAGGCTCGACAGCTGCTACAGGGAACGTAACATCAGTGATTGGTCCCCTCACCTTCCGGAAAATTGGCCGTTTGATTGCCCGACGGCGCGGCTTACCGTGGTCCCTGACGACTCACCACCACAGGTAATCAACCATGAATGCACTTCGTTTTTTTGCCGCCTCTCTCACCGCCCTGGCCCTGAGCGTTTCAGCCTCGGCATTCGCCGACAAAACCGCCGCCCCTTCGGAAAACGTCACCATTCTGCAGGACCAGATGCTAAAAAACGCACCTGGCAAAAAAGCCTTGATGATCGAAGTCGATTACCAGCCGGGCCAATCTTCCATTGCCCATAAACACCAGGGTACGGCCATGGCCTATGTGCTTTCGGGGGAGATCACTTCTCAAGTCAAAGGCGAAAAAACGATTACCTACAAGGCTGGCGAATTCTGGTATGAGCCGGCCGGTTCGGAACATCTGGTCTCGAAAAATGCCAGCGCCACCCAACCCGCCAAGCTGTTGGTGTTCATGGTGTTGGCCCCGGATGAGAAAGTGTTGATTCCTTTGCAGAACTGATCGCTGRGGCGAAGAGGCCCGACCAGCCCCCCCCAAAAAAACCGTCAGGCAAAAAAAAGCCCCGTCTCTCTCGAGACGGGGCTTTTTCATTCAACGCTCAATCAGGCAGCCGGTTCCAGCTCGGCACCCGCAGTAGCGGTGATAACGGCAGGTACTACCGTTTGACCGCTCAACGCGACATCCAGCAATTCACGGTTGGCCACCGCGTACATGGCGTAATCAGTGCCACTGGCGGCACGGATTTCCACCAGCATGGCGCGCCAGCGTTCGATCATGCCTTCGTTCTGCTCCATCCACAGCTCCAGGCGTGTTTCCACGTCCTGGGTGCCGTCGCCCTGTTGCAGGACCGAGATGGTGATCGCACGTTGTTGCCAGTCGACGTCATCGCGGAACGCTTCACGGGCCAGGGCTTGCCAGTTGTTTTCAACCGGCAGGGCGCTGATCTGTTGCAGGTACCAGGTGATGTCCAGCGCACTGCCCACGGCGAAGTAGGCCTTGGCCACATCTGCTGGATCCTGGCCGGTCACGTCGGAGGCTTCGATGATCGGCAGCAGGGTGTACAGGTGCGTGGTGCCAGCCACCATGCGTGCCAACAACTCCGGCACACCGGCTTCGACGTACGCCTGATAGCGAGCCTGCCAGGTGTCGCGAATCTCGCCACTGAGCAGTTCGTCAAGCTTGAGGCCCAACTCCTTCAGGTGCGGACCGAAATGCGCGACGTCACGGGCGGCGTTCTGCTCGTTGCGGCGGGCACGCAGGAACCAGCGCGTAGCGCGACGGCCCAGACGCATCAGCTCGTCCATCAGCTCCAGTTGTACGTCGGCCGAGACCTGATAATCCAGGGCTTCGATCTGACGGAACCAGTGCGGGAGGTGGAAAATGTCACGCACGATCACATACGCACCGGCCACGTTCGCCGGGCTCATGCCGGTCGACTCTTTGAGCCGTTGAACGAAGGTGATGCCCATGTGGTTGACCAGATCGTTGGCGATCTGGGTGCTGACGATTTCGCGCTTCAGGCGGTGACGGCGCATGGCGGCAGAGAACTTGCTGACCAGCGTCGGCGGGAAAGCGGTTTCCATGTCGCGGGTCAGGTAGTCGTCGTCCGGCACCAGGGAGCCCAGCAACTGCTCCTTGAGGTCGATCTTGCTGTAGGAGATCAGCACCGACAGCTCGGCACGGGTCAGGCCATGGCCTGCCGCGACGCGCTCGTTGATCGCGTCTTCCGACGGCAGGAACTCGATGGCGCGATCCAGCTTGCCACGGGCTTCCAGATCGTTCATCAGGCGCTTGTATTCAGCGATCCGCGGCAAGGCACGACGGGCCGCCAGGGACAGTGCCTGGGTCTGCTTGTAGTTGTTGCCCAACACCAGGCCACCGACTTCGTCGGTCATGCTCGCCAGCAACTGGTTACGTTGCTTGTCGGTCATGTCGCCGGCCTGAACCACTTCGTTCAGCAGGATCTTGATGTTCACTTCGTGGTCGGAGCAGTCCACGCCACCGGCGTTGTCAATGAAGTCGGTGTTGGAACCGCCGCCATTGAGGCCGAACTCGACGCGACCCAGTTGGGTCATGCCCAGGTTACCGCCCTCGCCCACAACCTTGCAGCGCAGTTCGTTACCGTTCACGCGCAGTGCATCGTTGGCCTTGTCGCCGACATCGGCGTGGCTTTCGCTGCTGGCTTTGACGTACGTGCCGATACCGCCATTCCACAACAGGTCTACCGGTGCCTTGAGCAAGGCATTGAGCAGTTCGGTCGGGGTCAGCTTGTCGGCCTGAATGTCGAAGCGCTCTTTCATCTGCTCGGAGATGGCAATGCTCTTCGCGCTACGGGAGAAGATACCGCCGCCTTCGGACATGATGCTGGTGTCGTAATCCGACCAGGCCGAACGCGGCAGGTCGAACAGGCGCTGACGCTCGGCGAAGCTGCTGGCAGGCTCCGGGTTCGGGTCGATGAAGATGTGCAGGTGGTTGAAGGCTGCGACCAGTTGCAGCTTGTCGGACATCAGCAAGCCGTTACCGAACACGTCACCGGCCATGTCGCCGACGCCTACCACGGTGATGCTGTCTTCCTGGACGTTGATACCGCGTTCGCGGAAGTGGCGTTGTACGCCGACCCACGCGCCCTTGGCGGTGATACCCATTTTCTTGTGGTCGTAACCGGCGGAACCGCCAGATGCGAACGCGTCGCCGAGCCAGAAGCCGTAGTCGATGGCGATACCGTTGGCGATGTCGGAGAAGGTCGCAGTGCCCTTGTCCGCCGCCACCACCAGGTACGGGTCATCGTCGTCATGGCGCACGACATTGGCCGGTGGTACCAGCGCACCGTCTTTCAGGTTGTCGGTGATGTCCAACAGGCCCGAGATGAAGATGCGGTAGCAGGCGATGCCCTCGGCCGCGATCTCGTCACGGCTGCCGCCCAGTGGCAGGCGACGCGGCAGGAAGCCACCCTTCGCACCCACCGGCACGATGACCGAGTTCTTCACTTGCTGGGCTTTTACCAGGCCCAGGACTTCGGTGCGGAAGTCTTCTTCACGGTCGGACCAGCGCAGACCGCCGCGAGCCACGTTGCCGAAGCGCAGGTGCACGCCTTCGACGCGCGGCGAGTAAACGAAGATTTCGAACTTCGGAACCGGCTTCGGCAGCTCTGGAATCTGGTGCGGGTTGAACTTGAAGCTGAAGTAGGACTTGTTCTGACCGTGAGCATCGGTCTGGTAGAAGTTGGTCCGCAGGGTCGCCTTGATCAGGTCCAGGTAACGACGCAGGATGCGGTCTTCGTTGAGCACCTGAACATCGTCCAGTGCGCTCAGAATCGCGTGTTCCAGGCGTTGTTGCTTGTCTTCCAGGTCGTCACTGGCCAGCTTGCGCGMCAGGTAGAAACGGGTTTTGAACAACCGGGTCAACTCGCGAGCGATGTCGGTGTGGTTGTTCAGGGTGCTGGCGATGTAACCCAGGTCGAAGCCCAGACGGATCTGCTTCATGTAACGGGCATAGGCGCGCAGCAGCGCCACGTCGCGCCATGGCAGGCCGGCGGTCAGTACCAGACGGTTGAACGCATCGTTCTCGGCATCGCCACGCACGATGTGGACGAAAGCGTCCTGCAAGGTGTCGTTGAGTTGCTGGATGTCGAGTTCCAGGCCTTCGGCAGCCGTGAACGCAAAGTCGTGGATCCAGAACTCGCGACCGCTGTTGTGGCGCAGGCGATACGGGAATTCACCCAGTACACGCAGGCCGAGGTTTTCCAGGATCGGCAACACATCGGACAACGCCAGCGGCGTGTCGGCGTGATACAGCTTGCAGTGCAGCTCACGTTGGCCCGATACCTGACCCAGCGGCTGATAGAAGCTCATCACCAGCGGATTCTTTTCGCTCAGGCTCAGCAGGTGCTGCATGTCGACCACAGCCGAGTGGGCGGCGAAGCGCTCGCGGTAACCGGCCGGGAAGCCTTTCGGGAAGTCGGCCAGCACGTTGGTGCCCTGGGCTTCGCCGAAGCTCTCGACCACCAGGCTGGCGTAGTCGTCCTGCCAGCTGCGGCAGGCCTGCACCACTTCTTTTTCCAGCAGAACCGGGTCGATGTCCAGACGGTTCTTCGGGTCGACCCGCAGAATCAGCTGCACACGGGCCAGCACGGATTCGGAGAAGAAGGTCCAGAACTCGCAGTCAGAGGCTTTCAGACGATCCATCAGCACTTGCTGGATCTTCTGGCGCACTTCGGTGGAGTAGATGTCACGCGGCACATAGGCCAGGCAGTAGCAGAAACGACCGTACGGGTCTTTGCGCAGGAATACACGGATCTTGTTGCGTTCCTGGATCTGCACGATCGACATCACGGTGGCGAACAACTCGTCCACCGGCGTCTGGAACAGGTCATCGCGAGGCAACACTTCAAGTACCTGGGCCAGTTCCTTGCCCAAGTGAGCCTTGGCCTGGAAGCCCGAGCGCTGCTCGATGATCTCGACCTTGCGACGGATGTAAGGAATGACCCGCACGCTTTCGCCATACACCGACGAGGTGTACAGGCCCATGAAGCGGCATTCCTTGATGACCTTGCCGTTGGCATCGATCTGGCGGATCGACACGTAGTCCGGGTAGGCCGGACGGTGGACACGGCTTGGGTGTGCCGCCTTGGCGAACGACAGCGGCGTCGGTTCACGCAGGTAGTTGACGGCGTAGTCTTCGATGCGCAGGTCATCGACGGTCAGGCCGGCGCGCAGCAGCTTGGTCAGGCCGAGGAACGAGCTCTGGTCATAGTCGATGTGACCGCCGTTCTGATCCTCGCCCACCACGAACTCTTCGTAGCCCAGGAAGGTGAAGTGGTTGCCCACCAGCCATTCCAGGAAGCTCTTGATTTCGGATTTTTCTTCGGCGTCGATGGCGAACTGGCTATTGTCGATGCCTTCGATCAGCTCCTGGACCTTGGCTTTCATCGGTTCGAAATCGGCGACCGCAACGCGGACTTCACCGAGAACCTGCTCCAGCTCTTTGGTCAGGACATTCAATTCGGCCGTGTTGGCGCAACGGTCGATTTCCAGGTACATCAGCGATTCTTGCAGAATGCCTTCACCCTGGGTGCCTTTCGGCAGGATTTCCAACAGCTCACCCTTGCTGCCGCGACGCACGCTCAGCACAGTGGTTTGCAGGGTATGAATGCTGTAGCCGCGACGGTTCAGCTCAGTACGCACCGAATCCACCAGGAATGGCAGATCGTGGTGCAGCACTTCGACCGCGGTGTGGGTCGACTGCCAGCCGTGGCGTTCGTAATCGGGGTTGTAGACACGCACTTGCGATTGAGCGTGATCGAAGCGCTCAAGCAGGCGCCATGCAGAAAGGGTGCAACCGGCGAGGTCGGACAACCGACGTTGGGTCAGCTCGTCGAGGGAAATGATGCCGAAAAATTGTTCGGCGAACAGCGCCACTTGTGGCAGTGCCTGTTCACTGATGTGCTGCGCCAGTGCCGCTTGCAGTTGGTGCTGGAAGTCGGCTTTGCTGGCTGCGGTGAAGAACGCCATCTGTGGTACTCCGCTTGGGCTTGTTATTGATGGAAGCGTCGCGTGCAAACCCCTTTCGGGGCAATCCGTCACCCTGTTCCTGATTCTCGGGCAGAGGAAACAGGACGACAGTTGGGTGAAGCTGGACGAGACACTCAGGTCACATTCACCTTCCATTGAATGGGCATCTGCAAAAACGACTGGCGGGGCTACCATCGCAGCCATCGTCAATGCCTTTACGGGTGCTCATCCGTTGCGCAGCTTAACCAGTGCGGCAAGGGCCGTGCTTGCAGCGCTGCGACATATTCGGTCATCGGCACGTAACTCGTGGCATGCGCCTCGAACAACACTAGCAGCCGTGCAGGAAAACGGGCGTTTTACGCCCGGATTTACGGCACCTTCGTACCAGAAATGACTCGAGACGCATCGGATGGTCACAACACATCCTCTGACACTCAGCCAAGCAGAAATTCCCCAGGGCTGGCAGAATTGCCGTTTGTTGTGTTCACAACGCTCGCCGAGCCAGGATTTTTCCCATGCAAATGACAACCGACCTCTTGATCGTCAATCCGTGCGATGACGAGGAAGACAATCTGGCCATGCTCTGCTGCACCAGTGCCGAGGGCGAAATGTTCCTGATGAGCCGCTTTCCGGACGAGGACGAGCTGGAGATCATCTTCCACGACAAGCCTTCGGCCCTGGATGGCGTGAAAGTCACCCTCAGCCCTGACCGTCTGCTGATCGAAATCGCCGCCGTGGACGCCGATGCGCTGGGTGGCAATGATTCGCTGGAAATCCTGCACAGTACCGATGCCAGCGATCTGGCTGAGGTGGAAGAAACCTTGCAGAACATCCTCAATGGGATTGGTACTTACATCAGCGAAATCTGATGGCGGTTTAGTGATCGTTCCCACGCTCTGCGTGGGGATGCAGCCTGTGACGCTCTGCGTCACGATTTTAAAGCGGGACGCAGAGCGTCCGGTGATGCATTCCCACGCAGAGCGTGGGAACGAGCGTTAATCCGCACAATTCTACAAAATGCCGTTAGTCGGCGCCCCCCGCGATGGATTAAAGTAACGCCCCCAGCCCTGGCGTTATTCGAACGTCTTCGGTCACCCTTTCCAGGAACAGTCATCGATGGAACATCGTGAAGCGCTGCTCGCGCTGCGAACCTTTCTTTCAACGCAGATTCTCGGCCAGGAAAAACTCATCGAGCGCTTGCTCATCGCCTTGCTCGCCGACGGTCACATGCTGGTCGAGGGCGCCCCGGGGCTGGCCAAGACCAAGGCCATCGTCGCCGCTGTTTCTGGTCATGGCCACGCAAAACCCCATCGAGCAGGAAGGCACCTACCCGTTGCCCGAAGCCCAGCTCGACCGGTTCCTGATGCACGTGAAAATCGGCTTCCCCGACGCCACCGTCGAACGACGGATTCTGCAACAGGCCCGTGGCGAAGCACTGCACGGCGAAACCAAACCTGAACGCCGGGTCAGCCAGCAGGCGATCTTCGCCGCGCGCAAGGAAATCCTCGGCTTGTACATGGCCGACGCCGTGGAGGAATACCTGGTGCAACTGGTCATGGCCACCCGGATCCCGGCCAAGTTCGACCCGGAAATGGCCGAATGGATCGCCTACGGCGCCAGTCCACGCGGCTCCATCGCCCTCGACCGTTGCGCCCGGGCGCATGCCTGGCTGGCCGGTCGCGACTTCGTCAGCCCGGAAGACATTCAGGCGGTGCTGTTCGATGTGTTGCGTCACCGCATCATTCTTTCCTTTGAAGCCGAAGCCGCTGGCATCGACCAGGACCGGGTGGTCCAGCGGATTCTCGACGTCGTAGCCGTCGCTTGACCCCGATGAACACCCTTCTGCCGCCCGAGCCGGGCATCCGCATCAGCCTCGCCGAGCTGATCGAGATGCGCCATCGTGTGCGCGAAGTGCAGCTGTTTTCCACGCCGAGCCAGCGCAGCCCGCTGATCGGCCTGCACCACTCCAAACTGCGCGGGCGCGGGGTGGACTTCGATCAGGTGCGGGTCTATCAGGCCGGCGATGATGTGCGCAGCATCGACTGGCGCGTCACCGCCCGGACCCAGGAACCGCACACCAAGCTGTTCCATGAGGAACGTGAGCGGCCGATATTCATCATGGTCGAACAGAGCCGCCGGCTGTTTTTCGGCTCCGGGTTGATGTTCAAGTCGGTGCTGGCCGCCCAGGCCGCGAGCCTGATTGGCTGGGCCGCGCTGGGGCATAACGACCGGGTCGGCGGGCTGGTGTTCGGCGACAACGAGCATTACGAAATCAAGCCTCGACGCAGTAAGCAGAGCCTGCTGCAACTGCTCAACCGGCTGGTGCGGGTCAATCAATCGCTGCACACCGAGCGCGAACCGGACCGCGATGCCTTCGGCATTGCCCTGCGCCGCGCCCGGGAAGTGCTGCGCCCCGGCAGCCTGGTGATTGTGATCTGCGACGAACGCGCCTTGTCCGACAGTGCCGAGCAGCAACTGRGCCTGTTGTCGCGCCATTGCGACCTGTTGCTGCTGCCGGTGTCCGACCCGCTGGATCACGCCCTGCCCGCCGCCGGATCAACTGCAACCGCTGATTTCCCCGCCACCGATCGGCTTCTGGCCGCCGGCACCGGGCTGGTGGCTGCTGCTGTTGTTGCTGCCGCTGATCGGTTTCGGCGTATGGCAGTTGCGACGCTTCATTCCGGACAAGCGCCCTGTCGTGCGCGCTGAACAACCGCTGGACCCGGTGCGCCTCGCCGCCCTGGCCGAACTCGCGCTGATGCCCAAACCCTACGACGGCGCCCCGGCCGGTGCCTGGCTGCAGCAACTCAACGGTTTGCTCAAACGCCTGTGCCGCAACCATTACCCCTACAGTCAGAGCCACACCCTCAACGGCCGCCAGTGGCTGGCGTTCCTCGACAACCGCTGCCCGGCTGCTGGCCTTACACGCTGGATGGTGCTGGTGGAAGGTGCCTACAAGCCCGAGTGCAAACTCGACGACAAGGCCATCGCCGGCCTGACTCAAGCCGTCGACACCTGGATTCGCAAACATGTTTGAGTTCGCCTGGCCGTGGATTTTCGCCCTGCTGCCGCTACCGTGGCTGATGCGGGTGCTGTTGCCGGTGGCCGACAGTGGCGAACCGGCGCTCAAGGTCAGCTTCCTCAGCGACCTCGAAGGCCTCGCTCGCCGCCGCGCCCGGGCCAACCTGCCGACCTGGCGCCAGCAAGCCCCGTTCATTCTGATGTGGCTGTTGCTGCTGATCGCCGCAGCGCGCCCGCAATGGCTCGGCGAACCGCTACCGATTGCCGCCAGTGGYCGCGATTTGCTGGTGGCGGTGGACGTCTCCGGCTCAATGGACTTCCCCGACATGCAGTGGCAGGACGAAGACGTCAGCCGACTGTCACTGGTGCAGCATTTGCTCGGTGATTTTCTCGAAAGTCGCGATGGCGACCGGGTCGGTTTGATCCTGTTCGGCAGCCAGGCCTATCTGCAAGCGCCGCTGACCTTCGACCGCCATACCGTGCGTGTCTGGCTCGACGAAGCGCGGATCGGCATCGCCGGCAAGAACACCGCCATCGGCGACGCCATCGGCCTGGCCCTCAAACGCCTGCGCCAACGCCCGGCACAAAGCCGCGTGCTGATTCTGGTCACCGACGGCGCCAACAATGGCGGCGAAATCGATCCGCTGACCGCCGCACGTCTGGCGGCGAATGAAGGCGTAAAAATCTACCCGATCGGCATTGGCGCCGACCCGGAACAAAGCGGCACCCTGGGCTTCCTGGGCATCAACCCGAGCCTGGACCTCGACGAGCCGGCCTTGAAAGCCATTGCCCAAGCCACCGGAGGCCAGTATTTCCGCGCCCGCGACGGCCAGGAATTGCAGGCGATCAAGACCACCCTCGACAAACTGGAACCGGTGGCCCAGCAACCTACGCAGGCCCGTCCGGCCCAGGCGTTGTATCACTGGCCTCTGGCGATGGCGCTGCTGTTGAGCATGCTGCTGGTGATCCGTGAGCGCTGGCCGGATAACCCGTTGCAACGTCTATTCACCAAGAAGCTGTTTACCAAAGAGCGGTTTCTGCATACGCAACTGCCCGACTGGCGTCAGCGCCTCAAACGCCTGCGTCTGCGGAGGCGCCGATGATCGCTCTCTGGCCGTACTGGTTCCGCCCTTGGTGGCTGCTATTGCTGCCGTTGCTGGGCTGGTTGCTCTGGCAACTCTGGCACCGGCAGAAGCGCGCGGGTCGCTGGCAAATGATTCTGCCACCGGCCTTCCATGCCGCGTTGCTCAGTGGTGGCAGCGGTCGCGAGAGCAAACTGCCGTGGGTCGCCCTGGGCCTGGCCTGGGTGCTGACCGTGCTGGCCCTGCTGGGGCCGAGCTGGCAACGCGTTGAGCAAACCGGCCAGAAACCCGCTGACCCGCTGGTGGTGCTGCTTGAGTTGACCCCGGAAATGCTTGCCGCAGACGTTGCGCCAAACCGGCTGGAACAGGCCCGGCGCAAACTGCTGGATCTGCTGCAAAACCGCAGCGACGCGCAGACCGCCATCGTCGTCTACGCCGGCAGCGCCCATACGCTGGTGCCACTGTCGGATGACCTGTCGACCAGCCGCAATCTTTTGGATGCGCTCAAGCCGTCGCTGATGCCCCAGGCCGGTCATCGCGCCGATCTGGCGGTGGCCAAGGCCCTGACGCTGCTGGATCAGGGAGCCCTTGGCCAGGGGCGGATCCTGCTGATCGGTTCGTCGCTGACGGAACACGAACGCCAAGGGATTCGTCAGGCGCTGGACGCCAAGTCCACACAATTTCTGATGCTCGGCATCGGTACCGCCGAAGGTGCGCCGGTCGCGCAGGACGACGGCAGTTTCCTCAAGGACGATCAGGGCGCGATTCTGGTGCCGCATCTGGACGGCCCCAGCCTGAAAGCCTTTGCCAATGGCCTGGGTGGAGGTTACGCCCAGGCACGCCTGGACGATGCCGACCTGCGCGACCTCGGCCTGCTCGACGGCCCACGGGACCTGCGCAACGACGGCCAGACGTTGCGCCTCGACACCTGGGCCGATCAAGGCTACTGGCTGCTGCTGCCATTGTTGTTGCTGGCCGCCTGTGCCGGGCGTCGCGGCTGGCTGTTCTGCTTGCCGCTGCTGTTCCTGCTGCCGCAACCGAGTTATGCCTTCGATTTCGAAGACTTGTGGCTGCGGCCCGATCAGCAGGGTTTGCACTTGCTCAAACAAAAGCGCCCTGCCGAAGCCGCGCAGCATTTCGAAGACCCGCAATGGCAAGGTGTGGCGCTCTATGAAGCTGGCGACTACAGTGGCGCCGCCCAGCGGTTTGCCCAAGGCAACGACGCCCACGCCCACTACAATCGGGGTAACGCGCTGGCCAAAAGCGGCGAACTGGAAGCGGCGCTGGATGCTTATGAGCAAGCGCTGGAGCTTCAGCCAGACCTGCGCCCGGCGCTGACCAACAAGGCACTGGTGGAAACGCTGCTCAAGCAGAAAACCGCTACACCGCCCGTCGAGCCGGACAAAACCGCCGAGGGCGAAACCGAAACCATGCCTCAGGAACCGCCACCGGGCAGCGCCACCCAGCCGAGTGATGGCGAGCCGAAAACCGATGCCCAACAGGCCACGCCGGACGCCGAGCAGCCGCCCACGGCACCACCGCAACCGGGCGCCAATGAAGTTCCGGGCAGCGAATTGGGGGATGAACAAAGCACCACGCCACCACGGCGCCCCGCCAGCGACATGCTCGAAGGCGAACAGCAACAGGCGCTGGAGCAATGGTTGCGCAAGATCCCGGATGACCCCGGCGAACTGCTCAGGCGCAAATTCTGGTACGAACAGCAACAACATCAGGATCAGGGAAAAACTCGATGACCCGCTTCACCGCCTTCTTGCTTGCACTGCTTCTCTGCACCGCTCAGGCCCAGGCCGCGGAGCTGGTCGCCAGTGTCGATCGCAGTCGCCTGAATTCCGGGGAGACGGTCGAACTGACTCTGGAATCCAGCGACGTGACCCAGTTCGGCAAACCCGACCTGACTCCGCTGGAGCCGCAGTTCGAGGTGCGCGGTACCCGTCAGGTCAACCAACCGAACACCCTCAACGGCAACACTCAAGCGACCACCCGCTGGATCATCACCCTGCTGCCCCGGCAGAACGGCAGTGTGGTAATTCCGTCACTGCAACTGGGCGAGGCGCAGAGCCAACCGATTACCGTGCAGGTGATCGAAAGCGAAACCCAGGACAGCAGCAACACGCTAGCGCCGGTGTTCATCGAAGCCAGCCTCGACCAGAACAGCGTCTATGTGCAGGCTCAGGCGATCCTGACCTTGCGCATTTATCATTCGGTGTCGCTGTACGACGACAGCAGCCTGACCCCGTTGCAGATTCCCGATGCGCGCATCGAACAACTGGGCGAGTCGCGCACCTACGAGAAAGCCATCAACGGTTTGCGCCACGGCGTGATCGAAATGCGCTACGCGATCTACCCACAGCACAGCGGTGTATTGACCATTCCGGCGCAAGTGTTCAGTGCCACACTGGTCGATGCCCAACCGTCCCAGGACGGATCGCCCCAGGGGCCAAAACCGGGCAAATTGATGCGCGTCAGTTCCACAGAGATTCCGCTGACGGTCAAGGCCAAGCCCGGCAGTTATCCAGCCGATGTTCCCTGGCTACCGGCCCGCAGCCTGAGCCTGAGTGAAAGCTGGAGCCCGGAACCGGATCATGCGCAGGTCGGCGACTCGCTGACCCGCAGCCTGACCTTGAGCGCCGAAGGCCTCGCCAGCTCTCAACTGCCACCGTTGCCCGCCACCGAGATCAACGGCCTGCGGCGCTACCCGGATCAACCGGTGCTGAGCAACCAGAGCGGAGAGCGTGGCTTGGTCGGCAGTCGCGAGGACCGTGAAGCCCTGGTGCCGACCCGCACCGGCGACATCGACTTGCCGAGCGTTGAAGTGATCTGGTGGAACACCTTCGAGGATCATCTGGAACACACCAGCCTGCCGGCCCGCACGCTGCAAGTGGCGAGCAATCCGAGCCTGATCGTCGACACCCCGGCGAGCAGCCCGCTGGTGATGTCCGGCGCCAGCAACGAAGCCCTTTGGTGGTGGAAACTCAGTACGGCAATTCTGGCCTGCACCACCCTGCTAGGCTTCGGCCTCTGGTGGCGCGCCCGCTCGCAACCGGCAGTCCTGCGGGCAGCGCAGACCGGCCCGAGCCCACGCACGCTGCTCGACGACCTCAAACGCGCCTGCCAGGCCAACGACACCCACGCCACCCGCCAGGCCCTCGACGCCTGGGCCCGGCAACAACCGGAAACCCTGGCCGACATGGCTGCCCGCTTCGTGCCACTGTCCGATGCCCTCGACGGCCTGAACGGCGCGCTCTACAGCGAGACCGGGCAGTATTGGCAAGGTGAAGAACTCTGGCGCGCCATCCGGGCGATCCCGACGGCCGAAGGGTTTCAAGGCGTGGTCGGCGACAGCGGGTTGCCGCCGCTTTATCCTAAATAGTCCCGACCAATGGGATGAAGGGGCTTTTTGTCGCAAGGGGCAAATCGTACACGTAGGAGCCAGGCTTGCCGGCGAAGGCGTCCTTAAGAGCGCTTTCGCCGGCAAGCCTGGCTCCTACGAAAAGCGGCTCGTTTCACAGACTGACATTCGGGCAATCCCCTCACCTCAAAATCAGTGCCTGACCACATCCCATGTGTTTGCCAGTAAACTCTCCCCTCTTTAGCCGCCATCATTTCCCCCGCGGCCATCACCTTATTTTGTTGCGGAGTACGCCTTGCGTCTGTTCCACACCTCCGACTGGCACCTTGGGCAGAACCTGCACGGCCAGGAACGCGATTTCGAGCACGCCTGTTTTCTCGACTGGCTGCTGCGTCAGCTGAAGCTGGACCAGCCTGATGTGCTGCTGATTGCCGGCGATATCTTCGACACGGTCAACCCGCCGGTCAAAGCCCAGGAACGCCTCTACGATTTCATCGTCAGCGCCCACGAGCAGCAGCCCTTGCTGACCATCGTGATGATCGCCGGCAACCACGACTCCGGCTCGCGCATCGAACTGCCCGCGCCGTTGATGCGCCGCTTGCGCACTCACGCCCTGGGGCGCGTGCTGTGGCTGGATGACGGCCAACTGGATGCCGAACGCCTGTTGCTGCCGTTGCCGGATGCCAGCGGCGCAATCGCTGCCTGGTGCCTGGCGCTTCCGTTCCTGCGCCCCGCCGAAGTGACCGGCGCGCAGCTGGGTGACAACTATTTGCGCGGCATCGGCCAGGTTCACGAATGGCTGATTGAAGCGGCGAACGCCAAGCGCAAGCCGGGTCAGGCGCTGATCGCTATCAGCCATGCGCACATGGCCGGCGGTTCGGTGTCCGAGGACTCCGAGCGCAGCCTGATCATCGGCAACGCTGAAGCCCTGCCTGCCAGCCTGTTCGGGCCGAGCATCAGCTATGTCGCCCTCGGGCATTTGCACAAGCCGCAGAAGGTCAACGGCGAAGAACGCATCCGCTACAGCGGCTCGCCGATTCCGTTGTCATTCTCCGAGATCGGTTATCAGCATCAGATTCTCGACATCAAACTGGATGGCGAAACCCTGCTCAGCGTCGAACCGAAGCTCATTCCCCGACCAGTGAACCTGCAACGCCTCGGCCCCGCGCCGCTGGCGGAGATCCTGCTGCAACTGGCCGACCTGCCCAACATCGACCTGCTCGCCGACATCCAGCGCCAGCCGTGGCTGGAAGTGCGGGTGCGCCTCGATGAACCGCAACCGGACCTGCGCCATCAAGTGGAAACAGCCCTGCAAGGCAAAGCGGTACGGCTGGTGCGGATTGCCGCCGAATACGCCGGCAACGGCAACCGCGACGGCGTCGAGGACGGCGCCACCTTGATCGAACTGGACCAACTGACGCCGCAGGAACTGTTCAGCCGCGCCTGGCAGGACAACTACGGCAGCGAGGTCGACGAGCAAACGCTCAGGGACTTCGCCGAGCTGCTGCAAGATGTGCAGATGGAGAGCGAACAGCCATGAAAATCCTCGCGATCCGCTTGAAAAACCTCGCCTCCCTGGCCGGGCCATTTGAAATCGACTTCACCGCCGAACCCTTGGCCAGTGCCGGCCTGTTTGCGATTACCGGGCCGACCGGCGCCGGCAAAAGCACCCTGCTCGATGCGCTGTGCCTGGCGCTGTTTGGCGCCGTGCCGCGGCTGAACAATACCGGCCGCGATGCCAAGGTTCCGGACGCTGATGGCGAAATCGGCACCGGCGACCCGCGGACCCTGCTGCGTCGTGGCACCGGCGAAGGTTATGCCGAAGTGGATTTCGTCGGCATCGACGGTCGCCGCTATCGCGCGCGCTGGGAGGCCAATCGCGCTCGGGAAAAGGCCGGCGGCAAGCTGCAAGCCAGTCGCCAGAGCCTGCGCGACATCGATCAGGATCAACTGCTGGCCAGCCAGAAAGGCGAATACAAGACCCAGCTCGAAACGGCGCTGGGCCTGAACTTCGAACAATTCACCCGCGCCGTGTTGTTGGCCCAGAGCGAGTTCAGTGCGTTCCTCAAAGCGGACGACAACGACCGTAGCGAACTGCTGGAAAAGCTCACCGACACCGCGCTCTACACCCGCCTCGGTCGCCGCGCCTTCGACAAGACCAAAGAAGCGCGCGAAGCCCACAAGCTGTTGCAGGACCAGGCCACCGGGGTCACGCCACTGTCGCCTGAAGCCCGGGCCGAGCTTGATGAGCGCTTCAATGACGCGCAGCAGCAACTCAAGACCCAGCAGGCGCAGCTCAAGCAATTGGAGCTGCAACACACCTGGCTCAAGGACCTGCGCCAGTTGCAGGACGCGCAACAGAGCGCCACCGAGCAACTGCAATCCGCCCAACAACACTGGGACAGCCTGGCCAGCGAGCGCTTGAAGCTGACCCGTCTGGAGCAACTGGCCCCGCAACGGCACCAATTCGCGCGAAAGACCGAATTGACCACCCAGCTCACACCGCTGGCGGCACAGATTCAGCAGCATACCCAACAGCAAACCGAACTGAACGTGCGTCAGGCTCAGCTCGAACACAGCCTGAGCGCGGCGCAAACGGCACTGGCCGCCGCACAAAGCCAACACAGCACCAGCGCGCCGCTGCTGCGTCAGGCCTTCGAAGAGCAAAGCACCCTCGCCCGCCTGGTCAAGGACGCCAGCCTCAGTGCCGACCTCAAGCARCAGGCAGAACTGGCCAGCACTCAGGGCCAAAGTACGATTCAGGGCTTGCTTGACCAGCAGAAACAGGTCGCAGAACGGTTGCAGCGTATCGCCGGTGAGCTTGAGCAGAGCACTCATCTGGCGCCACTGAGCGACGCCTGGAACGCCTACCGCGATCGTCTGCAACAACTGATGCTGATCGGCAATCGCCTGAACAAGGGCCAGTCCGAACTGGCCGGCCTGGAGCAAAACGCCACCCGCGCCGCCGAGGATCTGGCATCCCAGCGCCAGAGCCTTGAGCTGCTGTACAAAGAGGCCGGCGCCGAACCTGAAGCGGTGGCCGAGCAGATTCAGATCCTCGGCAGCCTGCTACAGGACAACCGCAAGCAACTGCGGGCCATTGAAGAGCTGACGCGGCTGTGGGCCAACCAGCAGGAACTGGACAAACGCGGCGCCGAGTTGCAGCAGCGCCAACTCGCCGCTCAGCAAGAGCGTGATCGTCTGACTCAGGACGGCGTGAAAACCAAAGCCGAATTGACCGTTGCCGAACAGACCCTGACCGTCACCCGCGAACTGCTGGAACGTCAGCGCCTGGCACGCAGTGCCAGCGTCGAAGAGCTGCGTGCACAACTGCTGGACGATCAGCCGTGCCCGGTTTGTGGCAGCCCGGACCATCCTTATCATCAGCCCGAAGCCTTGCTGCAAAGCCTCGGTCGGCACGATGAAAACGAACAGGCCAACGCCCAGAAAGCCGTTGACCTGCTCAAGGAAAAACTCACCGATCTGCGCGCCGAAGTCGGTGGCCTGATTGCTCAGCAAAAGGAATTGCTGCAACAGCAAGAACAACTCGCCACTCAGCAAC
The DNA here is from genome assembly GCF_056396965.1 of Pseudomonas sp. 05N434. Taxonomy (NCBI): domain Bacteria; kingdom Pseudomonadati; phylum Pseudomonadota; class Gammaproteobacteria; order Pseudomonadales; family Pseudomonadaceae; genus Pseudomonas; species Pseudomonas sp. 05N434. Next base: position 3,067 of record NZ_JBFTMK010000087.1, on the reverse strand, counting down.
AGAGCCTGGCACCGAGCCTGGAAGCGCACCCTCTGTCTGCTCAACTGTTGGCCCAGGACGCAGACAAACGCGATGCCTGGCTGACCCAACAAAGCAGCCAGTTGAACCAGAGCATCACCCAGGACGAACAGCGGCAAACCGCCCTGCTCACCCTGCAACAGGATGCCGCGCGACTGGCGCAACAACTGCGCAGCGCCGAAGCGGCGAACCAACAGGCGACACAACACCTGCTCAACCAGCAACGGGAGTTGAGCAGCGATCGCCAACGCCTGGACGAAGAACTGAGCGCGTTCAGCAGCCTGCTGCCAGCCCAGACGCTGGAAGCGCTGCGCAATGAACCCGCCGCGACTTTCATGCAGCTCGACCAGCAGATCGCCCAGCGCCTGCAACAACTCGAACAGCAGCGCGATGAACTCGCTGAACAGCAACAACGCCAGCAGACGCTGGACAAAGAACAAGACCGCCAGCAGACCCGCACCCAGCAACTGGACGTCGCGCAGCAGCAGTTCAGCGCGCTGGCCGGGCAAAAACAGGCTTGCCAGGAAAAACTGACGCAACTGCTGGGCGAACACGCCAGCGCCGAACAATGGCAACAGCAACTGGATCAGGCCGTCGAGCAGGCACGCAATGCCGAAGCGACGGCCAATCAGGAACTGCAAAGCGTGCGCACGGGCCTGGTGCAACTGGCCGCCGAACTCAAGGCGCAACAGGAACGTGCGCAAGCCCTGGAAAGCGAAGACCGCGAGCTCAGCAGCAAGATCGCCGACTGGCGCGCGCAGCATCCAGAACTGGACGACGGTGGGCTGGAAGCGCTGCTCGGTGTCAACGACCAACAGCTCAGCGAGCTGCGTCAACGATTGCAGCAAAGCGAACAAGACATCGCGCAAGCCAAGGTGCTGTTGCAGGAGCGGGATCAGCGCTTGCGCGATCATCAGGCGCAGCACAACGGCAACCTGGACGCCGGACAACTGGCCACTGCACTGGCCGAGCTGCAAAACCTGTTCGCCGCCAGCGAGCATCGCTGCGCCGAATTGCGTGCTGAACAAACCGAAGATCAGCGTCGACAAAACGCCAATCAGGCGCTGGCGCAGCAGATCGCCGACGCCTACGCCGAGTACCAGCGCTGGGCGCGCTTGAGTGCGCTGATCGGTTCGGCCACCGGCGACACCTTCCGCAAAATCGCCCAGGCCTACAACCTCGACCTGCTGGTGCATCACGCCAACGTTCAGTTGCGGCAACTGGTGCGGCGCTATCGCCTGAAACGGGGCGGCAGCATGCTCGGGTTATTGGTGATGGACACCGAGATGGGCGATGAACTGCGCTCGGTGCATTCGCTGTCCGGCGGCGAGACGTTCCTGGTGTCGCTGGCGCTGGCGCTCGGTTTGGCATCGATGGCATCGAGCACGCTGAAAATCGAATCGCTGTTCATCGACGAAGGCTTCGGCAGCCTCGACCCCGAATCCCTGCAACTGGCCATGGACGCCCTCGACGGCCTGCAAGCGCAGGGACGCAAGGTCGCGGTGATTTCCCACGTACAGGAAATGCATGAACGGATTCCGGTGCAGATCCAGGTCCACCGCCAGGRCAACGGCCTGAGTACCCTGGAGGTGAAATGATCACGCTGTATTCGTTCCGCCGCTGCCCCTACGCCATGCGCGCTCGCATCGCCCTGCGTTATTCGGGGGTTGCGGTGAATATCGTCGAGGTCAGCCTCAAGGCCAAACCGGCCGAAATGCTCGCGCTGTCGAGCAAAGGCACGGTACCGGTGCTTAGCGTGGACGGCCGGGTGATCGATGAAAGCCTGGAAATCATGCGCTGGGCGCTGGCGCAGAACGATCCGCAGGACTGGCTTCTCAACGATGACCCTGTCGGGCAGCAATACATCGCCGGGCTGATCGAAGAAAACGATCAGGTGTTCAAGGTGCACCTCAATCGCTACAAATACGCCGAGCGTTATCCCGAGCAACCAATGACGTTTTATCGCGCCGAGGGCGAGGTGTTCTTGCGCAAGCTGGATCAGTTGCTGGAGGGGCGCGCCTACTTGCTGAGCGAGCACCCGAGCCTGGCCGATGTCGCCTTGATGCCGTTCGTGCGGCAATTCGCCCATGTGGATCGCGAGTGGTTCGGGCAGACACCTTATGTGCGATTGCAGGGCTGGTTGCAGCGCTTTCTGGAATCGGATCTGTTCACCGGTGTGATGCAGAAGCAGCCTTTGTAGCAGCTGCCGAGCGTGCGAGGCTGCGTTCGGCTGCGTAGCAGTCGTAAACTCGGCTGATGCGGTCTGACTGATGCACCGCAAGCTCTGGTTTTACGACTGCTTCGCAGCCGAACGCAGCCTTCGGCAGCTGCTACAGGTGTGGGTGTGTGCAGGTAAGGGAATCAAGCCAACACTTCACACATCCCCAGCGCCGAGCAATCCACCTGGAATGGCCCGAAAAATTCGCCATTGGATTTGCTCGGCGGATTACCCACCAGCAACTCCAGCGCTTTGGCGGTCTGGATGTTGTGGGCGATGTTGTGGTTGCATTCGATGGCCCGTGCCACCGAGCCCGCCGAGCCCTGCCCGATCCCCAACAACGAAGCGCCATTGGTCATGAACGCCAGAAAGGCGATGACCCAGAGTCTGCGTCCTTTCATGCCCCTGCCACCCCCGCCAAGTCGACGTCATCAACCACCGCATGTTGAGCGCGGTGTTCGAACTGGATGCCGGGATAAGCGACCTGAATCGGTGCTTGAAGGCTGTGTTGCGATTGAGCCGAAAGGCTGACGACCAACACCATGGCCACGTAAAGACCAATGGCCAGGTAGGCGCCGTGTTTGGCAGAAGTGAGGATGGTGCTGGCCATGGTGATCTCCGTGGGCATGTTTCAGTGCCCACAGAATCGATCAAAAAACAGAAGATAACTAGCGACCTTTATGCATAGTAGCTATCAGTTTTATTGATCTTTAACCCAGCGTGTTTCAGTCCTCGATAAAACTCATCAAGCGCTCACGGGCCGCGTCCGGCTCGTTGGGAACGGGCTGGGCAGCCGACAGAATCGGGGTGGAATAGAGAAACAGGAGAACC